>NZ_JBTHHJ010000011.1:0-41516 GCF_054353855.1 Mycoplasma sp. 4423 | reverse complement strand
AATAACCTATCACTTAGATAGGTTATTTTCTATTTCGCAAAAAAAAAAAAAAAAACTATAATAATATTTATGAAAAATCAAACTGATATTGATGTTAATCTTAGGAAATGACAACAAAAATTATTGGATTTATCGAACAGAAATAACGCAATAACTTTTAAAGTTGATCCACTAGGTGAAAGTACAAATTTTAAAACTAAAAATAAACAACAAATTCAAATTATTAATCCGACCTTTCAAGAAATTTTATCCATTTTTCAAAACACAGAAAATAAAGTATTCAAAATAAAAACAATTGACGAATCTTCACAAATACAATATAACACTAAGTCGAATATTTTTTATACAAATTCTGAAACCGAAGAAATTGATGCAAGATTAAAAAACATTTATAAAAAAGTCGAAAGCTTTAAAAACGAATATTCTATTGATATTCTTTATTTTACTATTGGGTTATTAAAATGATATGAAGATTCAAACTCTGATGTATTCCATTATTCACCGCTTTTATTTATTCCAATTACATTAAAAAAACAAGAAAATATCTTAAAGATTGAATTTACAGACACAAGTAATGTAATAATAAATGAATCACTTTTTTTAAAATTGAAAGAAGAGTTTGGTATCCTTGTGGAGTGAAATTTTGATGAGAATTTGGATTTATATACCCAATACCAAGAACTCAGTTCTAAAATATTGACTTCATATCCGAACGATACAAGATGAAAAATTATTGATTATTGCTATATTTCCACATTTGATTTCACTAAGATTGTTATATATGAAGATATCCAAAAGAATAGTCAAAAAATTACTGAAAGTAATTTTTACCAAGGATTTCAAGGTAAAGGAGATTTAAGTAATTATGATATTAGTTCCATTAATTCTGATAATATTAATTCACATATTGATGTTAATACAGAATATCGTGGACTAGATGCTGATTCATCTCAAGAAGTAGCGATTCAAAATGCTATTAAAGGTAAATCATTTGTTTTACAAGGACCTCCTGGGACAGGAAAATCACAAACAATTACTAACATTATTACTGAGTTAATTGCAAGAAATAAAAAAGTACTATTTGTAGCAGAAAAGAATACAGCATTGCAGGTTGTATTTAATAATCTTAAAAAAATAGGTTTAGAAAAATATGTAGTTGCAATTCACGATGGCGATCTTGATAAAAGGAAAATACTTAATGATATAATAACATCGATAGAAGATTCAAAATTTTATGAATTAGATAGTGAAAAAACTAATGCATTATTAGCACAACACAATAATAGTAAAAATGTTTTAGATGCATATGGTGAAATACTCATTAAAAAAAGAAAACCACAAAACTTAAATTTATATGAATATATTTCTGAATATTATAAGTTAGAAAACTATCCTGATATAGAATTTTATACAGGAAATTTCTCAGAATTGTCACTTTATGAACATGAGAATATTCTTGAAAAAATAGATAGTTTTTATAAAGCATATAAAGAATTAAATTTTGATATGCAAGCATCGGTATGATATGGTTTAAATATAAATCAAAAAAACCAACAAATATATCAATCATTAAAAGAGAGTATTTGAAACCTTATTAACAATTTTGTTAATATTAATGAATATTTTAATAATATTTTATTAAAACCTTCAAATATTTTTATTGACAATTTTCAAAAAATATTTATTCAACTTAATTTATATACAAAATATAACATTGAATTATATAAATTTGCAAACTATGCAGAATTTATACAAATTAAGGATAATTTAAAAACCATATTTAATAAGAAAAGTGAAAATAACAAGTTATTAGATGAATTTATTGAGCATTTTGTTGATGTTAATGTAATACAACAAATTAAGATACAAGAAATTAATAGTAAAATACCTAGCATAGAAAACTCATGAACTAGAATATTTTCATCAGCATGAAAATACGCTAAAAAATTACTTAAAAAGTCATCGTTTAAAGTTTTATCTAAGCAAGATAAAGGGATTTCAAATTTATACAAAAAGGTTGCACAATATTTAAAAAATAATTTAGATATAAAAGAAATTTGAAATAAGTTAGGTGTATCTGTTATAGATGATGTTGACAAACTAAATGAATTAATTGATGTCTTTGATAAAATTATTGAATTTAATGATACAGAAAGTAATGGTTATATTTCTTTTTTGACTAACCTATCATATATTAATCAGATGATTAATGATTTTGAAAAATTTTATTCAAATTGAAACCTCTTTATCTCATTTTTTGATAAAAAACAAATTGATTATGCTAATTATGATTACCAACAATTAATATCAAAAATACAAACATTACAAAAAAATTTTTATGATACATTGGAACCATATATTGAATTAAATTGAGCTATAAGTGAACTTAAATATATAAACTTAGATTCATTTGTAAATGCAATTATTAATAACAAAATAACAAATTATTTTCAAGAAATTTATTTACGCAAAAATTATCAAATATTAATTCAAAATATATTATGAAATGAAGTAAAAACAAATCAAGCACAATTTCTATCTACACACCTTGATATATTACGTGAAAAAGAAATCGAATGTCTTTCATTTTCAAAGCAAAAAGTTAAACAAAAAAATGATGAATATTTAAGTTATAAACTCAGTTTATCTAAAAATAACCCTGAATATAGAATAATTAAAGCAGAAAGTCAAAAGAAGAGAAATTTTTTACCTTTTAAGAAAATCTTTGAAAAAGTATATAACTTTATATTAGATGTAAAACCCTGTTTATTATTATCACCCTTAATGGTATCAAATTTATTTAAAGATATTGATTTTGAATTTGATACAGTGATTTTTGATGAAGCTTCTCAAATAAAACCTGAAAAAGCAATTTGTTCACTTTTTCGTGCTAAACAAGCTATAATAGTTGGTGATCAAGAACAAATGCCTGCTTCTGACTTCTTTGAAAAACAACTCATATCCGAAACTTATATTGATGAAGAAAGTGAAGATATTTCATCTGGTTACGACTCGTTACTTGATTTTGTTGCTTCTAGATATGATTCAATAAGACTAAAATGACATTACCGTTCAAAATTCGAAGAACTAATTCATACATCAAATCAAATGATTTATAGAGATTTAATAACCTTTCCTAACTCAAGAAACCCTAAAAAATTTGAGGGATTAAACTTTATTTATGCAGAAAATGATACTTTTAATAAAAAAGAAGATATTTTTGTATTAATTGAAGAAACTAAAAAACTTCTTAAAGATATTATTGAAACTCATAGAGATAAGTATTCTGTAGGTATTGTTGTATTTAATGTTAATATCTTAGATAAAGTTGAAAGAGAAATTGAAAAATTTAGAGAAAGCAATCCTGAATTAGCTTATTTCTTTGAAAAAAATAAAGATGAACCATTTTTTGTTAAAAGCATTGATGGAGTTCAAGGAGATGAAAGAGATATTGTTATCTTCATAATTGAAGCAAAAAGAATTTCAAAGGATCGTTTTGGAACAAGTTTTGGTGCAATAAATCGAAGTAATTCAGGTTATAAACGTTTAAATGTTGCAATAACTCGTTCTAAAATTGGAATGCATATAATTTCTAATTTTACAAGTTCGCAAATAGACTGATTCCGTAGTGAAAGTCGTGGGATAAAAATCTTAGAGCAATTTATTAAAAATGCAGAATTTGGTATTTCTAATCTAAGTGATAACGATAGTAATAATGGTGATGTAAGTATACATTTTGATTCAGGTTTTGAAAAACAAGTATATGATAAACTAATAATGCAAGGCTTGATGGTTCGCACCCAAGTCGGAGTTTCAGGGTATCGAATTGATTTAGGAATTGTAAATCCTAAAACAAACAAGTTTATTTTAGGTATAGAATGTGATGGGGCTTTATATCATTCTTCTAAATCAACTCGTGATAGAGATCGCTTAAGGCAACAAGTCTTAGAAACACGTGGTTGGATAATCCATCGCATCTGGTCTACTGATTGATTTAATAATCCGGATCGTGAAGTTCAAAAAATATTAAATAAATTAAAAGAATTAGAAATGTCAAAAACAAATCAATCGCAACAAGAAACAGGTATACCTAAAATAGCAAATAATGTCCATCAAGAATCATTAGTAAATACATATTTAAAAGAAAATAAAATTCCTAATGTTGAAATTTTTGAAAAATATTGACCAATACAAAAAAGTGCAAGACACTATAAAGTAGAATTTAATTTACATTCTAGCTTGAGAAATAAATTAAAATGTAAGGAAATATTGCTAAAAATTTTTGAAAAATCAGGAGCATTAACATTCAATAAATTCCTTGCCTTCGTAAAAATTTTATTAGAAGAAAATTCTACAACAAATAAAGTAAAGGATTTTGCTCAGTCTATAATAAATAGATATAATTTGATTTTAGATTCTGATGAATTTGTTTATCCTGATTCAGAAAATTTTAAATTCATCTTTAGACAATCAGATGAAGATGATGAACGCAGACCGATAAATGAAATTCATAATAATGAACTTCAACATTTAATTTTGACACTATTTAAATATGCTAATGTGTTTGATTTTAAAGGTATTAGCACTGAAATTCTTTCACGAACTAACAATAAAGCATTAACCGTGAATACTAAAAATAAAATAAAATCAGTAATTGATAAAATGATTGATAACCAACTACTTCAAGAAATATCGAATGAGCATTATAAACTGGTAAAAGCAAATTAACTTGCTTTTATTTATACAACTTTTTAAAACTATTATAATTTTATTATGTTGAAAAGACATTTATGAATCATTTTGTTTTTTTATCCAATTATAGTGTTTTTAATGCTATATAATATCATATTAAGACAAATACAAATATATAATAACAGTTATGAATTAATTATTTTAATAATTTATGCTCTAAGTAGCATCATTTATCTTTTAGCACTATATAATAGTGCTAAAAGGAATATTTTATCGTTTATATACTTTATTATTTATTTTGTTATTAATTGTATTTTCCATTTAATTTATAAAAATTATATTAACTTATTTACTACTTTAATAACTTTTATTATTCTAACTTTATCAATGTTAAAACAATTAATAAGATGGAATAAAACTAATAAAGGAAATAAATTTATATATTATCGGTTAAATATTATTTCTATTTTATTTTTAATAATTTTATTTATTCTAATTTTTAATTTAACTTATTTTTTAAGTTTTTGGTTTAAAAATACTTCAAAAAATTACTTTTTTACCTATGATATAGTCTCGAAAGTAATTTTTAGTATATCAGAAAGCATTTATATTATCTTTATTTTGATGTTAATTTTTGGAATCAGATTTTCATATATATTAACATTTTTATCTAGTATTTTTGCAATTATTTTTTATTCTTTAAAAATAGTAGATATATCAAAAATAATTTTAATTTTAATATATCAAATTATTTATTTATATTTATTTTTTATTAGTAAAAACAAGCAACTTTCAATAGCATTTATCGGTATGGGAGCTTCAGGAAAATCAACTTTAATAGCAAAATTAGATGATTTTTGAAATGCTAATAATTTTAAAATTCTAAATGATCGCAGTAAAATAATAAAACCATATAATGAATGTTTAAAAGATTTAAAAGATAATGCTTTTAAGTATCAATGAACTTTTTTTACTGATCGACTTAGACAACAGCAGATGATGCAAAAATATGATTGTTCTGCAATTGATCGACATTTAATTGAAGAACTTATTGCTCATAATGTGCTTGAAAAAATGCAGTTTTTTAACCAAAAACAAAAATTTTTATGATACATATGGTATAAACCACTGATGAATTTTATTCTAAATTCACAACCCAAAACAACTTTAGCTTTTATTATTCTTAAAAATCCAGAAATTATTAAAAATAACCGTTTGAATGTTATTAATAGTAAAGATATACAGCAAAGTCAAAGAAGACAAAACGAACTAATAAATACTGAATTTATGAACTTAATAAATAAAAATTATTTAGATCAGCAAAAGGTTGGTAGACTTTTAAAACATCTTTTAAAACATATTAAATATTCATATATATTCATTGATGAACAATGATTTGAAAGTATACCTAAAATTAAAAAAATAATATTATCGCATCTAAATAAATATGTTTAAGTCTAGAATATAGGTTTAGACATATTTTTGTATAAAAAAAAGACCAAAGGCCTTTGGTCAATTACTTGAAATGGTACGTCCTAGAGGATTCGAACCTCTGACCCAATGGTTAAAAGCCATTTGCTCTACCTGCTGAGCTAAGGACGCACAATCCTGGTGCCCAAGACTGGACTTGAACCAGCACGGTCTTGCGACCGAGGGATTTTAAGTCCCTTGCGTCTACCATTCCGCCACCTGGGCAATTCGTTAATTGCTTATAAATTATAGCACAAAAGAATAATAACATAATTTTTATTTTATTTATTTTTCTTATGAACACTATTAATTTACAATGCAGTTTTTCACATATTTTTAAGCAAATAAAGAATTTTATGATATTTAAAAGAAACTTTTAAATATCTAAAATAAATGAAGTAAAATTAAAATATGAAAGAACATTTACAAAATTCTGAATATGCTGCTGTTGATATTGGCGGAACCAATACTCGCTTTGCTGTATTTGATAAATATGGAAACATTATCAAAAAGAGCAAAACACAAACTGATTATCTATCAGCAGAAAAAACTTGTGATTGAATAATCGAACAAATTAAAAAATATGAAATTAAATATCTTGCTTTATGCATTCCGGGACCATCTGATTATCAAAATGGTATTGTTTTAAAGAGTCCTAACTTAGCAGGTAGTTGAGTAAATTTTGATGTAAGAAGTTATCTTATGCAAACACGCACACTTTCTGATATTGTTTTTGAAAATGATGCAAATGTTATGGCCTTAGCAAATCATGTAAAAGCAAATGGATTTAATTCAGATAAAATAAGTCAATTTTTTACTATCAGTACAGGTTTTGGTGCAGGACTGATTATAGATAATAAAATTTATCATGGACGTGATTATTATGCACAAGAAATTGCCCAACTACCTGCAAGCAAAATCAGTTTTTATCAAGAACATCGTCTTAAAAATCCTTATGCATTAGAGTTACATTGTTCAGGTAGTGGTATTGAAACCAAGGCAAAAGCATTATTAATAGCAAATTCAGCAAAAGAGGTGTTTGAATTAGCTAAAAATAACGATGCTAAAGCCATGAATTTAATTAAAGAAGCGTCTGATGTATTAACTAATATTTTTGCTACTTGTGCTGCTTTGTTGGCTCCACATGATTTTTATATTGGCGGAAGTTTAGCACTTGCTCAAAAAGATTTTGTAACAGATGCATTTGAAAAAGCAAAATTAATTAGTGATCCTAATCATTTTAAAGATGTCAAACTTATCTTTGATCAACACGGTGATGATTCTGCATTAATCGGTCTATATTATTTAACTAAAATGCGAAATAATATGGATAATTAATCAAAACAATCACATCTGCTTATAAAAGTTTATAATTAAGATGTAATAAGGAGAATTATGAAGAAATTTTTATTACCTTTTTTAACTATTGTGTCAGTTACTACCCTAATAGCAACAAGTTGCAATAGTCAAAGTAATTCTACACAAGAAAAAACAGACAAAAATTCACAAAAACCATCTGAAATAAGCATCCCTAAGGAATCAGGAGGCCAAAAACAACAAACCCCTCAAAATCCCATGAATAAACAGCAACCAAAGACAGAAAATAAGATTCCTAAGATCCAATCTGAATCAGGAAATTTTAGTGGTAATGAATTAGATAACTTTGTTTCAAGTCATTTAGATATGGTTTCATTGCTTAAGCAAGATTTATTAAATGAAGTTGCTACGAGTGATTTAAAAATTGTTTATGATTGGAAAAATAAGAAAATTATCAAACTTAATAAAGATGAGTCATTAAACTGAAAAAACCTTGGGGATCGTAGTTTAAGGAATATTTTTGATGTCAATATAGATAAAACATATAATATGGTAAATGATCAACAACCAAAGCAAGAAAATAACGAAAAACCAAATGATTATTTAAGATATACAGCTGAAAATAATCAATTTAAATTATTTTTTAAAGTTGCTAAAATTTCCAAAGGAAAAGTTACATTACTTTCAGATAATACTTTTTCTATAGTTTTTGAAGTGCAAAAACAAACTACACAAGCAGATTCAACACCAGTTCAGATACAACCAAAACAAGAAATTAATATCCAAATCCCAAATCCAGTTGATATATCAAATTTAAAATATAAATCAGATAATTATTATCAAGCAGCAAATGGAAAAAGTGGAAAAGCACTTTGAGAAGCCCTAAGCAAGCTGCAAAAAACACATTTAAATGAATTAAAAAATAAAGATTCATATAAGAAATTACCTGAATTTTATAAGGATTCAAAAGCATTCATAGATTTATATTATGAAAAAGATAATTCTTTATTGGATATTTATTCAGAAAATCCAAACGGTAAAGATCCTTATGAATATAAAAGTTATCAAGGTGGAGACTCTGCTAATACCGAAGGAAAAGGTACAAATCGTGAGCATTTAATACCACAAAGCTGGTTTAATAAAAATCTACCAATGCGTTCTGATCCGAATTTTGTATGACCAACTGATATCAAAGTAAATTCAGAGCGTGCTGATTTTCCACATGATAATGTAAAAAATGTAGAATTAACAACTAAAAATGGTTCAAAATTAGGGACAAACATTCTAGGTCAAAAAGTTTTTGAAGTAATTGATACTTTTAAAGGGGATGTAGCACGAAGTTATTTATATTTTATTACAATTTACCATGATAACAGTATTTATCATAAAGAAACTAATATATTCACTCAAACATTTCCTAATATTAAAGCACACTTTTTGCAAACTTATTTAAATTGAGATACTAAAGACCCTGTCGATGCTTTTGATATCAATCGAAATAACGAAACATATCGAGTTTATGGATTAAGAAATCCTTTTATCGATTATCCCAACCTTTTTGAAAATTTATTTTCAAAAAATCCTAAACCATTTATAAACAAAGGAATTTTAGTATCAAATGGTTCATCCGAGATACTAAATTCATAAAGGAAGTATATGAAATTTAATAAGAAATTATTATCATTATCATTTTTTATCCCTGCTGCAGCTGCAATAGCAACCAGTTGTGCATCACATCCGAGTAAGGTGGATAAAAAGTCTGGTGATAAAGACGATAATCAAACTACTACATCAGGACAATCTGCTGATAAAACAACAAATCCAGGTTCTAAAACAAACCCAGTGACAACAGAAGAAGATAGAAGTCCAATTAATTTGACGGATACAAGTAATTTAGTTTATAAACCATCTAATTATTATGCATCTGCAGATGGTAAAAAAGGTATGGATTTATGAAGAGCATTAGAAATGCATCATCACGGAATTCGGGCTGGTATTTTACACGGTTCAGTTATATATGAAGCATTAAAAACTTTTTACAATGAATCTAGAGCATATAAAGATTTATATTATAAAAAAGATGGAAGTATTTTAGATATTTTTACAGCTCAACCAGATAAAACTAATTTTGCTTCAAAACAAACTTTTGTAGAAAATGCTAACTCATCATCTGAAAATACTGCACAAATGCGTGGACATTTAATACCAGAAAAATGATACTCAAGCGATGATCCGATGCAACCCGATCCATTTGTAACTTGACCATTAGATACATTTGTAAACTCTAAAAGGGGTAATTTTCCTTTTGGAGAAGTAAAAAATGTAACTTTTACCTTTAAGAACGGGTCAAAACTTGGAACAAATAACAAAGGACAAATGGTGTTTGAAGTGATTGATAAATTTAAAGGTGATGTGGCTCGTAGTGTGTTATATTTTATTTTAATGTATTATGAAAAAAATATTTATTCAGATGCATCTAATAATTTATTTATAAGTAATTTTCCTTATATCAAAGATGATTTTTTACATACACTTTTAAAGTGAGATATGCAAGATCCAGTTGATGCTGTAGATATTAACCGAAATAATGAAATTTTCAAAAAATACCAATTTAGAAATCCATTTATAGATTATCCAAACCTTCCCGCAAATCTTTTTGGTGCAATGCCAGACACATTTAATGATAAAGGTATTTTAGTTTCAAACGGCGATAATGCTGTAATCAAAGAGTAGTAGTTGTATTTTTTGGTATTTTTTAAATTTACTAATTGCAAATTTATAAAAATCATATTTTCGCAAAAAATATAAATACAAAAACAGATAAAACACAACATTTAAAAACACAGATTATTTATTGTATTTTTTTACATATAATAATATAATTTAAGATATTAAAATATTAAATATACCTTATTGGTAGTTATATAGGAGTTTATATGAGTGAAAAAAATACTCACAGTGAAAAAGAAAGAAAGCATCGTGTAGGAAAACAAGCATTTATAGTTGCTTTTGCTGCTGCAACTGCTACTGCAGCATTAACAATTGCTGTTGCTACATCAGGTGTTAAAACTAACAAGGAAGCACAAGCGAAGTATGAAAAAGCAGTTAATGATTTTTTAGCAGTAGTACCAAAGATCCAAACTGTTGCTAATCGTAATTTATTAGTTGAAGAATTTCATAAAATCCCATTACAATATTCTGATGCTTCATATCGTAAAGTATTAGATTTATTTAAGCAAGCCAACGATTTTATTCAGGCAGAATTTGATGCTAAAATTAAGTTTCAATTAGATAATGTTAACTCACAAATTAATGCTGTTAAAAATCAGGATGCACAAGAAACTAAAGCAGTTGTTGATAAATTACACCAGTTAGTTGAAAGTTCTAAAACCCTAAGTGAAAGTTTGTTACATAAAGATGGAATTTATAGCGAAGGTAAATTATTAGGACTTTACACTTCTAATTTTATTCCTAAATTCAACCAACCACTTAATTTATTAGATAAATTGTTTTACAGTGAAAACTTTACCAAACAAGCTGATGATAAGAAGCTGAATATCGAAGGAAAAACAACTTTATTAGATGCATTGTTACAGACTATCAATTTGGATGTACTTAAGTTTAAACCAACAAATGAAAACAATTTAACAAAAGTAAAAGATCAAACTATTGCTGCTTTAACTGCATCTTCATCTGCATTAGATGATGTATTATCGCGTATTAATATCGCAATTGATACACAGTTTGCTAACTTTAAATTCAACCTTGATAAATCAAGTGAATATTTAAATAATCAAAAATATGCTAATCAAGCATACTTTAATCAAAAAGTTATTGAATTTAAACTAGATTTACAAAAATTACAACTTAAAATGCAACAAAAAGATACCTTAACCAAATCTAATGTAACTGATGCAGAAGTTTTATATTGAAAATCTAGATATTTACTTGAAGCAACTGAGATGACTGAAAGTCTTTTTGATCAAGCAAGTAAGAATACTGCTCGTGCGATGATTTTAAATTCTGAATCAATCAATGATTTTCTTAATGTATTAAAATACATCGAAGAAAAACGCAAATCAGAAGCGTCTATGAATCAACAAAAACTTGACTTAATTTTAAGTGTAGTTAAACAAATTAAAGATAGTGCAAAAAACAAAGAATATCAAAATAAATATAATGCACTTGTGCAACCATTGAGTGAATCAATGATTAATCCATTATTATCATATGCACATGCATTATTAACTGAAGCAACTACTTTTACCAGAGATCAAAAGAGTTCATATCAATCACAAATTACAGATTTTGAAAGTAAATTAGGATCAGATTTTGATGAAAAAATAGGTGCTTCATACTTACAAGAGCTCAATTCTATCGTAGCACATATGGAAAATGATTTAAGATCATTACCACTTGCTGACTTTGAAGCAAAAAGATTAGCTGCTAAAAAAGCAGGTTTAACCAACTTCATTAAAAAATACTTACCTTCACTTTCATTAGATTCATTGAATATTCCAACAATCAGCAACGATGATGATTACAATACTTTATACAATAATGTAATGTCTAAATACATTGATTTATTTGTAGCGACTCATACAGGATTGATCGCTTCACGTTTAGCAAACTTTGATGAAGCAGATTTAGTTGCATACCGTCGCATAGATTTAGTTGATGCAACCTATAAAATGTATGATGGAGATGCATATGAATCAAGTTTTATAAAAACCCAATTTAATGCTCTTTATGCAAATACCTTAGCAAAACAACAAGCATTATTTACTACTTTACAAAACAGTTTTGATGCACAAAAGCAATCCTTAACCGATGATATTAATAAAATTACAGATGAAAAAGTTAAAAACCTATATACATCTGAATTAAACAAACTTACATCAACTGATTCAAAAACAACTATAAATGACTTTAAGAACTTACATCAAAAAGTAACATATCATTTATCATTACAAACTTATCAAGAACAAATTATTAAAGAAGCAAATGATTCAGGTTTATCAAATGATTTTAAAACTAATTTTGCTAATGCGGTAAAATTACCAGAGAATTTTACTTATGTTAATTTAACAAAATATCAATCAGTTTTAAGACTAAAAGAAACTGAAAACAAAATTAGAACACAATTACAAGAATCAATTAATAAACTATCCGATGCGGATAAAACAAAGATGCAAGTTGAGTTTGATAGAATCAAACAAATTAGCACTGATAATTTATCTAGCATCCAAGCAGCTGTAAGTAGATTGACTCAACTTGCAACTATCTATGAAGCATCATTATCACAAAATAATGCTCCAAAAGCAAGTGCAGACGATTTAACCATAGTAAATTTTGGTTCTTATGCTAAATTACAATATCAAATTGCACAAGCAACCGAATCGACTTCACAAACAGCAGCCTTAAAAGCACTCTTAAATTCACAAAAAGAATACCTTTTAAAATTAGCACAACTTTTTGGTCAAGCAGCAATTGATGAAGTTAATAAAGTTGATAAGAAAACAGTCGATGGAAAATTAGAAGACGAACCCGATTTATACACAATTCGTCATAATATTGATAAAGTTCAATATATGCTATTTTATAATAAATTAGGCACACCTGGATTTATTACAAAAGATGAACATAATTCATCAGAAGATAAAACTAATAATAAAACAACTGAAAACAAAACTGATGCAACTAAAAATACAAAAGATCAAGCAGCAGGGTCAAATGCAGCATCTGGTTCAACAGATAAAAAAGATGCAGCAAAAGAAACAACTAGTGATAATTCACAAAAACAGATAAATGCAGACAAAACTCAAACAGAAAATGCAAAACAACCATCAGACATGACTGAATCTGGTGCAGCAAGTACCGAAACTAAGGATAAACAAGGTGCTACAAGTACGCCTGCTACAAATAATGCTGGGGCAGGACAAGGTAATAATGAACAAAAAAACTCTCAAACCTCTACATCACCTGCAACAAATACTACTTCTGAAAACACACAAAATCAGCAAAATCAGCAACCAACTCAAGCAACACAGTCAGCAGATGAAGATCAAACTAATGCATCAGCAAATACAGATGTTATAGCAAACAAAGTTAAATATGTAGAAATTATCTTAAATGAAATTAATGATAGACTTACTGTTTTAGCATCTACTCAAGATGCAACTACTAAGAATCAAGCAACAATTCTTAAAAACACATATACTACTCTTAGTGATACAAATAGTACAAATAAATATAAAAATGCTTTAGCATCAGATAAAACAGAAGATAAAGTCTTTGTTAATTCATATTTAGATAATGTAATGACATTAAAATTCCAAGTTGATAAACTTGCATATGATAATATGTATCGTAGTAGTGTATGAGCATATTTAAAACCACAAATAGCCCAATTGCAATTTGCTTCTGATCGAAGCAAGATTATGGCATTAATTCGTGATAAAAATGTAGATAATTTATTAACACTTGATAGTATCAAATCTCTTATTGATTCTTATGCTTCATTAGTTAATCGAAATAATTTATCAAAAGTATTCTTAATCGCAGCATTATCAGTTGTTTCAGATACTTTAAAAGATGATAGTCAATTTAAATTAGATTACTACCAAAGTATTTCAAAATACTTTGATGCAGATAAAGATAATTTAGTGCATTCTAACTTAGGATATAACCAAGTTTTTGAAATGTTGCTTTCAAACTTTGACTTAGCAAAACAAACAGCAAAATTACTGGAATTAGGTAAATCATTACAACCAACTGGTTATGCAAATTATGAAACAAACAAAAAAGAACTTGATCAAATGCAAAAATCAAGAAATTTTGATCAAAGTAAGTTGATGCAAATTAATTCAGATGTGCAAAGCGCTTTAAATGAGCAAAAAAATTCTGCTTTGGATGAATTGTTAACTTGAAACGACCAAAATCCTAATAAAGAAAAATTCCTTAGTCAACTTAATACTCAAACTGCACAAAATCTTTTTGATGTAGTTCAAGAAATCAAATTTACTACATTATTGCAAACACTAATTGCACAAGTTAAAGATGATAACAAAAAACAGAATTTACCAATGAACTAAATTCTGCTACTAATTTAACTAAATTGACAGAATTAAAAACAAAAGTAGATACTCAAATAGAAACACAGAAACCAAAAGAACAAACACCTCCTGCAAACCCAATGCCAACCGATCAGCCTAGTTCACCGGTAGAAAATAACCAAAGTGCAAAAACACCAGATAATGATAGTGGACATGGTGAGCAAACAAAGTCACCACAAACCGAAAACACCAAAAATAACTCTAAAACTCCAACTGAATCAAAAAACACACTTTCTGGTAATGGCGAATCAGCAGGTCAACAACAAACCCAAACTGCACCAAAATCTAGTGAAGATGGTGCGTCTGCTTCAACAGGGGGGGACAACAGTCATAATACCACTGCACAAGTTCCAAACTCAGGTGGTTCAACTGCTTCAAGCAACCAAACAAGTAATACTCCTGCTGCACAACCTGGACAAAGTGAATCAAGCGAATCAGCACAAACTGCAACAAATCCATCATCAACAGCTAGTTCATCGACTACTGGAACTACAACTTCTCAAGGACAAACAGATGCATCTAGTTCGGGTAGTTCACAAACATCATCAGGACAAACTGCTTCAGCCACTCATACAGAAAATAGTAGTTCTGAACAACATACAGAGCAAGGAGCTTCTACAACAACCCAAACTTCAGAAGCATCAGGATCAAGTCCACAAGGAGCAACTTCAACTGATTTACAGACAGCAACACCACAAGCATCTGCGCAATCACAAGGACAATCATCCGAAGCTTAAAGTACACCTGCTAAACAAGCAGCTTAATTTACTAAAAATAACCCAAGAATGGGTTATTTTTAAATTATTTGATCTTTATTAATGCTTATGTATTCTCTTGGTGATAAATCATCTGGCAATATAAACTTACCAAAAGCAACTCTCTTTAAATCGATTACCTTATAACCAAGTTTATTAAACATCCTTTTGACTTGATGGTATTTACCCTCATTTATAGTTAAATAGCAGTTATATCGATCAATAATCTCTAGTTTAGCACTTTGACATACCTTTGCTTCACCAATATCGATACCTTGCTTAAAAACTTCTATCATATATACATCAAGTTCTTTATCAACTTGCACTAAATAAACTTTTTGAATATGGTTTTTTGGTGATAACACCCGATGAGTAAAAGCACCATCATTTGTAATAATTAGCAAACCGTGTGTATCTACATCAAGTCTACCTACGGTATGGATATTTTTGGCAAACCTATATAAATCTGAAATAAGATGCAAAACACTTGGATACTTAGCATCCGCATTTGCACAAATATATCCTTTAGGCTTATTCAGTGCTAAATAAAACAACTTTGTATTAATGTTCTGATTATCAACTGTGATGATATCATCAACATTTACATAACAACTTTTATAGACAACTATATCATTCACCTTTATTTTACCTTTTTTAAGCATTTTATTTATCATCAAACGAGAATAATTAGTATTATTAGCAACCATTTTTTCAATACGATGTTTCATATAATTATTTTATCTATTTAAAATTAAAAATAAAAATTTTTTTGTTTTTATTTTAAAAAAGGTATAAAATAACTAACAGCAAAACAAGGAGAAAAATGCATAAATTCCAAAGAGATTATGAAATAGTATTTTGAAGTCTTTTTGGGTTTTTATCAGTTATTTTTAGTATCTTATCAATATGATTTAAAGGTAGTTTTTTTGGTTTTGCGATTGGAGCGCTAAGCTCATATTTGCTTTTTATGATCACAAGAATTTTCGGGATGATACCATTAAAAAAACGAAAATCACTAATATTTTTAAATATTTTAAAGATGTTTGTCTTTTTTATTTATTTAACTGCAGTAATTTTAAGCATATATCATATTAATTTAAAAATATATGCATTAAAAAAATATACTGGATTATCTGAATTTACTCTACCAATTAATATGTTTGTGTTTTTTGGGAGCGTAGGATTTAATTTTTTTGTGATTATAGCAACATTTATTTATTCAAAATACAAAGGAGGCAAAATTGGACGAAATTAAACAAAGACTTTGAAAATTTGATTTACCTCAGTTATTTTCACTGATTGTAACAGTGATAATTATCGCGATATTCTCGTTAATTATCTTTTTCAAAGTTCGCAAACAACGTGCTGATCAAGCTCCTAAAGGTATCACTCAGCTTGCTGAAGGATATTTAGGATATATAGATAATTCGTATCAAGAAACAGTTGGTGATCAACTACCAGGTTCGCGTTTTTATATTTTTACCTTAGCAACTTTTTTACTTGTTGGTAACTGAGTTTCAATTATCGGTTTAGAACCAATTGGAACTGCGTTTAGTGTTCCAATTACCTTAGCAGTTGCTACTTGATTAGGAATTATTCTTTCAGGGACTATATACCGTCGCTGAAGATATTATTGATCCATTATTAAAGCACCTTGAGATATTTTTGGTAAGTTTTCCCCACTTATTTCCTTAAGTGCTCGTATGTATGGGAATTTAGTTGGTGGATCAACCATTATTGTTTTAATTTATGCAATGTTTGGATATATATTTAAGGTTGCTTTAGGCACAGATAATAGTGCATTTCAAAATATTTTTGCCATATATTTCACACCATTGCTACATATGTACTTTGATTTATTTGATGGAATATTGCAGGCATTAATTTTCACAATGCTGACTGCTGTATATTGAACAATAGAATCGCAATCTACAGAACCAGCTAAAAAAACAAAGAATTCTGAAAGTAGATTCTTTAAGAAATTTACCAAAAGAAAGATACAATCGATTTATTAATAAGGAGATAAAATGATTTTAGATTTACTTACAAAATTAGCCGATGGAACAACCTCTACTACAGCACCTGCTTCAAATGCTGCAGCTGCAGCAAAAACAGCCATATCAAATTCTGCCAGTGATATGGGATCTAAGGCAGGAACACACATTGGTTTAGGTTTAGTAGCAGTTGGTGCTGGATTAGCAGCAATCGGGGTTCTTGGTACTGGAGTTGGACAAGGATATGCTGCTGGTAAAGCAGCTGAAGCAGTTGGACGTAATCCGGAGGCTGAAAGCAAAATAAGAACTATGCTAATTATCGGTGTTGGTATTGCTGAAACAGCTGCGATTTATGCTTTCGTTACTGCGATTATTATCTTATTCGTTTTCGCAAGTAAAGTAGTCTAGAAAATGATTACTACATCAGTTGCTGCAGCAGTAAAGTTTGAGTCAAGTTCAGATGTAGGACAAGCTGTAGCAGGAAAATTTGAAGGATTATTTCCTAGCATCCCAATTATGATTGCAACTATTATTGCATTTATAATTGTTGCTATTATTCTCTGAATTTTCTTTTATAAACCCATTAAAAAAATGATGAAAGCACGCAGAGATTTTGTTCAAAACAATATCGATGAATCTGTAAGACAAAAAGAAGCAAGTATTTTAGCTCTTAATAAAGCAAATGAAAATCTTAAAAATGCCCACACACAAGCAGATAACATCATTACAAATGCTAAAATAAAAGCTGAAAAAGTTGCTGAATTTTATACCATAAAAGCACAAACCGAAGCAAAAAGGCTTTTATCTGAAACTGCTTTGGATATCAATGCACAACAAAAAGAATTTCAACAAAATGCTAAAAAATACATTGTTGAAGTAGCTACAGACCTTTCGCAAAAGATTCTTAGACGTGAAATTAGTCAACAAACACAAGATGAAATTGTAAATCAATTTTTAAATACAGATAAAGATGTTGAAGACTTATAATGCAAATTAAAAAGAACATTCAAGCTTATTCTGTAGCTATATTTGATTTAGTTCATGAAGCAGATAAATTTCAACAATTACATACCCAATTTGAAGCAGTCAAAGAAATTTTTAGCAAACATCCTGAGTTTGTTGATTTCTTTAAAGATGAGTTTGTTCCTGAAGAAGAACGTTTGAAAACTGTTGATTTAGCATTCAAGGACTTTGATTGAATTATTATTAATGCTTTAAAAGTTATAATAATGCGAAAGGTTG
Source organism: Mycoplasma sp. 4423 (assembly GCF_054353855.1). Classification (NCBI taxonomy): domain Bacteria; kingdom Bacillati; phylum Mycoplasmatota; class Mollicutes; order Mycoplasmatales; family Mycoplasmataceae; genus Mycoplasma; species Mycoplasma sp. 4423. Next base: position 22,931 of record NZ_JBTHHJ010000011.1, on the reverse strand, counting down.
CCAAATATATTCGTAAAATCATTATCGAATATTTAAAACTTTCAAACCGTGAATTAAGAATTCGTTTTATTGATGTTATTTCAGCTTTTCCACTAACAAATGAGCAACTTGAAAAAATAAAAACTAAAATTCAAAATAAAACTCGTCGTACCATTGAGATGACCAATCATGTTGATCCATCTTTAATTGCAGGGATAAAAATTGTGTCACGTAGTGAAACAGTTGAAATGAATATCAAAAACAACTTAGAAAAACTAAAACATGAACTTATAAAATACGAAAAGGAGGTGTAAATGGCAATTAAATTAGATGATATTTCAGCAATTATTAAAGATCGCATTCAAAATATGGGATCTAAAGTAGATTATTCTGAAATAGGACGTGTAATTTCAGTAGGTGATGGAATTGCTGTTGTCACCGGATTAGATAAGGTTAAAAATAGCGAGATAGTTATTTTTAACAAAAGTGTCTATGGTTTAGCATTAAACTTAGAAGAAGAAACCGTCGGGGTAGCACTATTTGGTAATGCTAACTCAGTTTCTGAAGGTGATTATGTTGAACGTACCGGAAAAGTTATCTCTGTTGAAGTAGGAGATGCTCTTTTGGGTCGTGTAGTCGATGCTTTAGGAAATCCAATTGATGGAAAAGGTAAGATCGATGGAACTCACCGTTCAGAAATTTTTAAAAGAGCATCAGGTGTAATGTCACGTCAAGAAGTTAATCAACCACTTGAAACAGGTATTTTAGCAATCGATACAATGATACCAATTGGTAAAGGACAACGTGAGTTAATTATTGGAGATCGTCAAACCGGAAAAACAGCTATTGCGATTGATACTATTATTAATCAAAAAGGTAAAAATGTTAAATGTGTTTATGTTGCAATTGGACAAAAAAATTCTACCGTTGCTCAAATAGTTCAAAAACTTTCTGATTCACAGGCACTTGAATATACCACAATTGTGGTTGCAGGTGCTTCAGAACTTGCGCCACAACAATATATTGCTCCATATACAGGAGTTACAATTGCTGAAGAATGAATGAGTAAAGGACAAGATGTTTTAATTATTTACGATGATTTATCAAAACATGCCATTGCATATCGTACCTTATCATTACTTTTAAGACGTCCGCCTGGTCGTGAAGCTTATCCCGGTGATGTTTTCTATCTACACTCACAACTACTTGAACGTGCTGCTCGTTTAAATTCTGAATATGGTGGTGGTTCAATTACTGCATTGCCAATTATTGAAACACAACAAGGTGATATTAGTGCTTATATACCTACTAATGTAATTTCAATTACAGACGGACAAATTTTTACCAAAGAAAGTTTATTTAATGCCGGACAGCGTCCAGCAGTTGACATCGGTTTTAGTGTTTCACGGGTAGGTTCTGCAGCGCAAACTAAGGCAACAAAGCAAGTTGTAGGTTCATTAAAATTAGAACTTGCACAATACAATGAAATGCAAGCTTTTGCACAATTTGGTTCAGATTTAGATGATTCAACTAAAACTATTTTGGATCATGGAGCAAAGGTATATCAACTTTTGAAGCAAGAACAATACTTTCCTATTCAACAACAAACCCAAGCGATTATTTTGTTAGGTGTTAAAGAACGTCTTATCAACCCGCTTCCTCTTGATTATATGCATGAATACCGTGATCAAGTAATTAATTGAGTTACTAATGATACCGATGGAATGCAAGTATTTAAAAACATCACTGCAAGTGGAAAAATTTCAGAAACAGATTATCAAGTAATTGCTAAAAAATTAGCAAGCATCATTGAAGGTATCATTGCGACTATTCCGAACTATGATAGTCGTATGTATAAAGAAATGCCATCAAAATATAAGGTTGCATAATGCCGAGTTTAAATAGCTTAAAAAATCGCATTTCAGTAGTTTCTAATACTCAAAAAATTACCAATGCGATGGAATTGGTTTCAACTTCCAAATTAAGACGTTTGCGCAATGAATACACCCAAATACAAGCATATAAAGAAACATTAGAAGATACTTTCAATGAATTAATTTCACATGTTAGTTCTCGTCAATTTTATGAAATTTTTCCTAAAAACGAGGGAATTGATGGTAGTGTATATATTGTAATCACAAGTGATTTAGGTTTATGTGGTTCATATAATTCTAATATATATAAAATGTTAAATGAAAATCTTAAACCACAAGATAAAATTGTTGTAATTGGTACCAAAGGATTTAGTATGATAAATTCTGCGACAATTAAAGCACAAATGATTAAATATTACATTAATAACGGAGATAAAATTACATATAAAATTTGCAATGATATCACTAAAATCGCATTCGAGTTATATAGTAAAAAACTAGTTTCGCAAGTGAAATTAATTTATACTAAATTTATCAATAATATTAATCAAGAACCGCGATTAAAAACACTTTTTCCACTAGATTTTAGTATTCAAAAACAACATAATGCACAAATTATTGAATTTGAACCCTCTGCTGAAGAAGTGCTTTCCGATTCAGTTCCGATGTATATTGCAAGTATGATATATGCTTTATCAGGTGAATCAAAAATTTCAGAAATGGCATCACGTCGAAATGCAATGGAAAATGCAACCAATAATGCTGAAGATTTAATTAAAGAACTTAGATTAGAGTTCAACAGACAACGTCAAGGAAAAATTACTCAAGAAATTACCGAGATTGTTGCTGGTGCTGATGCAACTTAATAAGGAGAGAATATGAAACAACATAATGGAACAATTGTTCAAATTTTAGGACCTGTTGTTGATGTGCGTTTTAGCGAAGGAAAACTTCCAAAACTTCTTAATGCTTTAACTATAACAACTGATAATGGACAAGTTTATACATTAGAAGTAGCGCAACATATTGGTGACGATACTGCTCGAACCATTGCGATGGGTAGCACAAATGGGTTGCAACGTGGAATGACAGTTGTTGATACCAAAGCACCTATTTCGGTTCCGGTTGGAAATATTGTTTTAGGTCGTATTTTCGATGTTTTAGGTAACCCGATTGATGAGTTACCACTTGAAGGTGAAATAATCCGTGCTCCAATTCATGCTCCTTCTCCATCATATGAAGAACAAAAAACAACTTCTGAAATTTTAGAAACCGGGATTAAAGTTATTGACTTATTAATCCCATATGCAAAAGGTGGAAAAATAGGTTTATTTGGTGGTGCAGGAGTTGGAAAAACAGTTTTAGTACAAGAGTTAATCAATAACATTGCTACCCAACATAATGGTCTTTCAGTGTTTGCTGGTGTCGGTGAACGTACCCGTGAAGGTAATGATTTATACCACGAAATGAAAGCAGCTGGTGTGCTCGATAAAACCGCCTTAGTCTTTGGACAAATGAACGAATCCCCTGGAGCTCGTATGCGTGTTGCTCTAAGTGGTTTAACTATGGCTGAATACTTTCGTGATAAACAAAATCAAGATGTGTTATTGTTTATTGATAACATCTTCAGATTTACCCAAGCAGGTTCAGAAGTATCAGCACTTTTAGGACGTATGCCTTCTGCAGTTGGTTATCAACCTACCTTAGCAACTGAAATGGGTGCTTTACAAGAACGGATTACTTCAACACGTCGTGGATCAATTACATCAGTGCAAGCTGTTTATGTTCCTGCTGATGATTTAACTGATCCAGCTCCTGCAACAACATTTACCCACTTGGATGCTAAAACTGTTTTAGACCGTGGAATTGCATCCTTAGGAATTTATCCTGCTATCGATCCCCTTAACTCCGCATCAAGATTGCTTGATCCACTGGTAGTTGGAGCAGAACATTATAATGTTGCACAAAGTGTAATTTCGATTTTACAACGCTTCAAAGAACTACAAGATATCATTGCAATTTTAGGAATGGGTGAACTTTCTGAAGAAGATAAAAAAATCGTTGCCCGTGCCCGTAGAATCCGTAACTTTTTATCACAACCTTTTACTGTCGCTGAAAAGTTCTCAGGAATCAAAGGACAATATGTACCTCTTTCAAACACCATACGCAGTTTTAAAGCAATTTTAAATGGTGATTATGATTCATATCCTGAAGATATCTTTAGATATGCAGGAAGCATTGAAGATGTAATCGAAAGATACCAAAAGAATAATGGCTAATACATCATATCTTAAAATTACTGCACCAAATGGAATTGTTTATGAAGGTAAAGTATATATTGTTACCTTAAAAATACCTAAAGGTTACATTGGATTGCAACCAAACCGATCTCCATTGTTTTCAAGTATCGAAATTGGAACCTTGAAGATTGAAACATCTAAATCTGATACTTTAACATATTATATTGGTGGTGGAATAGTTTATGCAGACCAACATAAAATCAATATTATCACCGATGATATTATTGATGTTAAAAAAATCGATATAGAACGAGCTAAAAAGGATGCTGCATCATTAACTGAGGCGATTAAAAGTAATAAAGATACAGTTGATTTAGCTTTATTAGAAACGAAACTTAAAAAAGCTTTGTTTCGAGTTGATACATATAATTTATTCAATAAATAACACCTTTGGTGTTATTTTTTTATCCTTTGGGGAACAAAAACCTACTAAGTGTATTAGTAGGTTTGATCATAAAAATGAAATGGTACATCGTACAGGGTTCGAACCTGCGACCCGCTGGTTAAGAGCCAGCTGCTCTACCGACTGAGCTAACGATGCATGAATATTATAAACCTTTTTAACAAAAATATAAAAATATTTTTATCCTATCCAAACTATCCAAATTATTTTTGTTCTTTTTTAGTTCTTAAATATGCATCTTCTTATATATATAACGAGGTAAGAATGAAACTAGATGAAAAATTTAAACTAACCAGTAATATCAAACTTTTTAGGTTATACAAAATGAGTGAGAAACTCAGTAAATCTATAAGTAAATTTACTGAGCAGCAAACTGAGCATTTGCTTCCGATTTTATATATAGGTGATGATATTATTTTTGGTGAAGTGCGAGCACAGGATAAAACTGAAAATATTGAGACAACTGATTTATATAACCATGAGAAAATGTGGGATGTTGCTTTATATTATAAAAATTTCTATCGGATGAACTCAAAAATCTTAAAAGAATATATTTATGAAGATGAGCAAACTATTTCATTAGGACATGTTAGCGAAGTCAATGAGTTAAATATTTTAGATAAATTAAAATACTGCTTTACAAGTTTAGATGCTGATACTAAATTAACATATATTTATCCGAAAAAAACTGAAAATAAAAGCATTGCTAATTAAGAGTTTCTGCTAGAATTTAGACATGAATATTTTAACGATAGAAAAAAAGTTATGAAGGTATTGATTTACCAATACTTTCATAAAACTATTATTTATAGGTTTGCTAATCTTTAGCATCGTTATCATTCCGAGTCTTAATCTAGTTGATATCAAAATCAAGCAAGACTCAGATCTTGCTTTTTTATTTTTAATTGATGTAATTTTGTTTATTTTAAGCATCTTTTTTGGGTATTATGAGCAATTTTACTGAAAAAAACTACTTTATAAGCATTTGGATGATAAATATCAAACAAATAGGTTTTTAAAACTATTAAACATCTCTTTTTATACATATTTATCAGGACCATTGTATCGAGCATATTTATTAATTTCATTATTTTTTGAAGATGGTAAATATCATTTTATGTTTAAATATGCCAGACGCAAAAAATATGGTTTTTCAATTCAAGATATTTCATTTTCAGGAATTTTATTTGCATTATTTTTGACATTAACTTTAATTAAAAACTTTACAGCAGCAAGAATAATCAATTTAGATTTTGAATTTGCTTTTTATATTCTCTTTGCTTATTTTTTAGGTAAATTCAAAGGTGCTTTATTATCATTTATGGCTGATTTTTTTGGATTGCTGTTTTCAGGAAGAATCGGTTTCTATCATTGAGTTTATGCCATCGTTCCGATTATTGCAACAGTATTGATTGGATGATTTATTGATTTATTTAAAAAACATAAACAAACATCGATGATTGTGATGAATATTGCATTGGTTGTTATTTTTGTTATTTTGCTAGTTGTATTTTTATCACAAGTTAATAATCCTAAAGGAATAAGAATTTCTAAAACCTTTGGAGTTTCAAAAATATCACTTGCAGCTGGGATAATTTTATTAGTTTTTGCTGCTGCATTTATATTTATTATGATAGCCTTAACTATTTATTATTTAAAAACTAAAAATGATTCACAAAGCAAAAATAGAATTGGTTTTTTAGTTCTATCATTCTTTTTAACAGTTGCATTAATTGTTGTAGCCCGTTGAATTTGAGGACCATTTGCATTCATTCGTTTTGCTAACTACTTCTTAGGTCGTAAATACACATTATCACAACACTATTTAATATTTATGACACCAATTGTAATTAGATCACTGATATCAATTCCGATTTATGTTTTTATTTTATATATTATCTTGCTTCCGTTATCTATAATGAAGAAGCAATATGAAAAAAAAGAATATGGTATTACATATTAATAAGGATTCGTTTCCTTATTTTTATAAAAAAAATTAAATAAATTTGCTGTGTGTTATAATTTATAAGAAAACAAAACTACATAAGGAAAAAAATGAAATCAATTAAATTAATGTTTCAGAGATCGACACAAAAGAAGAAATTAAATAACTCTGGATCTGGTAAGGTTCGTAAAGTGTTATCAAAAATTTCTGGTGCTTTTATGTTACCAATCTCTGTTATGTCTATTGCTGGTTTATTTTTAGGAATCGGTGCAGCAATTGCAACTGGTGCTCCTGAAGGAAGCACTGCAAATATAATAGGTAATTTAGTTAAACAACTAGGAGACCCAGTTTTTGGTGCATTACCATTGTTATTTGCAACTGCCTTTGTGATTGCATTCACGGATGAAGCAGGAGTCGGAGTGTTTGCTACGATAATTGCCTTTTTAATCTTTACTGCTGTTCAGAGTGTCTTTATTTTTGATCATACAGTAAAGTATATGGGTAAGGAGTGATTTAATGGTGCATTACGAGATTCTGTAAAAACAAAAATAACTGGTTATACAATATTCTTTCAAGGAGCAGGACGTAATCCACAAAACTTAGTTAAATTAGTTGGAACTACCTTAGGGATTAAGTCAATGCAAACTTCAGTATTTGGTGGGATAACAATCGGATTATTAGTGCAATGATTATATAATCGTTTTCACACCATACAACTACCACAAGTTATCTCTTTCTTTGGTGGTAAAAGATTTGTTTCAATAGTTGCAATCCCTGCTGCATTTATTGTTGCAATCATCTTCTTAATTTTTTGACCATGGATTGGAGTTGGATTAAATGTTTTTGGAACAGCACTTGGAAAAGCTCCATATGGTATAGAATCACTTGTTTTTGGTATCATCGAAAGATCGTTAATTCCATTTGGATTACACCATGTATTCTATGCTCCATTATGATATTCAAGTGTTGGGGGAGATTTAAATACATCACTTGTTAACTGACAACAAGGATTACAAAAAGAAAATATTACATTAATTCCAGGTGATACATTAACTACATTAATAAAAGCTATTACTAAAGACCCTGATAAATACCAAGGTGATTCAACTGCTGCATTATCACTTGTTGGGATGCCAAACAATATTGATTATACCTTGCAGCAAGCAGGTAAACCTGATTTGCATATATCTAAACAATTATTTGTTTTTGTTGCAGATGAATTAGGAACAAAGATAGGACGCTTTACTGATGGTAAGTTTGGATTTATGATTATAGCCCTTCCTGCAGCTGCAGCCGCTATGATTATGGCTGCTCCAAAAGAAAATCGTAAAGTTGCCTTAGGAACAGTGCTACCAGCCGGATTTACAGCAATGCTTACAGGGGTAACTGAACCAATCGAATTTACCTTCTTATTTTTAGCACCATATCTATTCTGAGGTTTCCATGCATTTATGGCTGGATTGTCATTTATGTTTGCTAACTTAGCTGGTGTGCATATTCCACAAGCATTCTCAGGTGGATTGTTAGACTTCTTTATTTATGGAGTAATAAATGTAGCAAAAGGAACTCATTTCTGATGAACTCTTGTTATAGGTGCTGCTTATGCACCAGTATACTACTTTGTCTTCTACTTTGTAATTAAGAAATTCGATCTTGCTACTCCAGGACGTGGAGGAAATACTAAACTATTTACAAAAGCAGATTTTCAAAATAAAAATGCTCAAGTAAAGACTGAAGCGGCAAGCGAAATAGATCCTACTGCATTAGCTGTAGTTGAAGCATATGGTGGTTTAGAAAATATTACAGCCTTTAATAACTGTGCTTCTAGACTTAGATATGATGTTAAAGATGCAAGTAAAGTTGATGTTGATAAACTAAAGGCTGCTGGTGCATTTGGTGTAAAAATTGAAGGAAATAACCATGCACAAGCAATTATGGGTCCTGTTTCTGAGCAACTTAATGCTAAAATAAAATCGCAAAGAGAATTAATTGCTAAATATGAATCAGAACATAAAGGACAAGAATTTGTTACACCTACAACATCACAGTCACAACCAAAAATAATCACTTCGGCTAAATCGCTTGAATTACATACTGCTGCTCGTGGAAAAATCTTACCACTAGAAGATTTAAAAGACGGTATCTTCTCTGAAAAGATGCTTGGTAATGGTTTTGTAGTTAAATTTGATTCAACTACTGAAGGAAATGTTTATACACCTGCTGCTGGAACTATTGATTTAGTAGCAGACACTAAGCATGCATATGGAATAACTACTGATGAGGGTGTTAAATTGCTAGTTCATATTGGTCTTGATACCGTTAAATTGAATGGACAAGGATTTAAAGACTTAGTTAAAGTTGGTGATAAAGTAAAAATTGGTGATAAGCTTGCAAGTGTAGACTTAGAATTTATTAAATCACAAAACCTTCGCAGCGATGTTATTGTCGTTGTGCTGCATGAAGGAAGTATGTCAAACTTCGAAGTTTATAATAATTCTAAAGCTGACACCACAACTGAAATAGTCGGAATTGTCAGAAAGTAAAAAAAGATACTAACCGTATCTTTTTTTTATCTCTCATGGTTAATATGTTCATATTTATATGTAGTGAATTCTGCTTCTTGATGGATAATATTTTCTGGTATCAATTGGCTTTTATCAATGTATTCAAAATATGTATCACATTTATAAGTACCATTAATCACTGAAACATATACTTCCTTAGTTATTTGTCAATAATCTAAATATAAAAATCTTCCACCACAAATAAAAATATCCTTATCACATTTAAGCATCGCAGCAGTTGCTGGGCCTGAATCAAAGAAAACACGATGTGGTCGTAATTTTTTGTTTTCTGGTATCTCAAAAGGTTGATAATAGGTTAAAACTCAAATTTCCCGATTTGATGTATCAAAATCATCTGGCAAAGAAAAAAAAGTTCTTGCACCAAAAACCAAAACACTATTTTGAGTTATCTTATTAAAAACTTTTAATTCGCTTTTTGTCTTTCAAGGAAGATGGTTTTTATATCCAATGCAGTTTTTCTCATCAACTGCGACAATTAATTTAATCATAAAAATCCTTATCTGCTTTCCCGTTGGCTTTTCATCTTACAATTAATTGGTTATATTGTTCATAATTTTCACATTCTAAATATTCAAGTTGATCAGCATCATCACTAAAATCAAATTGTGGAGATGTATCGGTACTGGTATATTTATAATATCATTCTTTAACCAATCGAATATCTTCTTCAACTTCAGCATTATTAACATTAAAAGTATATGATTTGATTTTACGTTTATTTAAATCTACTGCTTGTGGGTTTAAATAATCACCTTGAGCATCGATTAAAAAAGCAGCAATAATTGAATAAGTTGTTATCGGTTTATTTAACTTTTTAGACATTAAATATGCATATAATTGTGCTTGCTTGCGATATGATGCATCAACACCTTCAATTTCTCATTTATCTTTTTTACTTTCACCAGCTGTTTTAATTTCTAAAATTCTATTTAGTGATGGAATATATCCATCTGGAACACCACTTAAAACATCATCAACACCTGCAAAATAATCATAATTGAAGTTTTTTGCTTCATAGTTTTCTATATACAAATTTGGTGATTTTGCTCTTAAAAGATCAAAGATTTTAGGTTCTAAAATAGTTCCGGCATTAATGTATTTTTTACTTAATACAGGTAATTTAAGTCTTGCGATATGACAGAAAGCATTAAATTGTGATTTATATTTATTTTCAATTAAAATATCACCAACACTGCTTCCACCAATCTTTTTATACCCTTTAAATTTATCAAAGGTTTTTAATTCTGAATAAAATTCGGGTAGCAACTTAATTACCCTATTTTCCTTATCGATAATATAATGTTGTTTGTTAAAATATTTTCTTGCCATTTATTTAAAGAAATTTTTCACAATAGTATTTGCTGAAATTTCTACTCCTTTAAAATCTGCTTCCCATTCTTCATTAATCATAGTGTTTTGTGGGACAATATGGTCAAAACATATATTTACCAATTTATCAAAACTTGTTTCAGTTGAATTGTCATCAACACCCACCACAAACTTATTAGCATCCATAAACTTTTCAATTCGAATTGATATCACACGACATTCGTCATCACTTTTTTTCAAAGTTGCTTCTAAATCCTTAACATTCTTTTTAAAGAAGTCTAATTCGTTTGGAAAGCGCAAATCATCTATTATAAATAAGGTGCTTTTGTCGCCCTTAATTGATTGTTTCACAGTTGCTTTTATTTTATCGAAGACACGTGCGCATCAGATGTTGCTATCGATGTTTCGACCTACTTCACCCATTGCAATTCATAACGGACGTACAATTTCTTTATTTATTCCATCTCATTTTATTTCATCTAAAATCGGTTTAGTAATACTTTTTATAGGTTCTGCAAAGGATAAAATATGTACATTGTTATCAAATTTTTTAGCTAACTTTTTAGATAATGCTTGTGTTAGCAATCCTTTTCCACTTCTTCTTTTTCCGTTAATTAAAACTATGGTATGTTTTCTCATCATTCTCCTTTTAATAAAATAGTGTTTTAATATTATATATATAAAATAAATTCTGTTATTTATTTATTATATTTTTTGATTTTTGGTTAATTAGATAACTTGTTTATAAAAATTTATAAAAATTTTTATACCTATGATATAGATAAATAAGTTTTAATAATATATAATAATAAATTAAGTTAATATTCTTAAAATAACATATTTACCTAGTATATAGCACAAAAAGAAAATATAAATAATATGGAAATTTTGCAGAACCATTTTTATTAAGGTGTACACAGTCATTAGAGTCTTTAGATAATATAAAAATCTTTTTTAATTATATAAGCAACATTATTCATGCAGAATTCATAACATCAATAATTTCTAATATCTAAATATTTTACCAAATCCATATAAAAATAATTTTATTTGTTAAAATTTAAATATATAAAGGAAAATAAATGACATTAACACAACTTATAAAAGCAGAATTAATTAATATTGTTAAAAAACTACAAGAATCACATTATTTTGATGTAGATTTTAATGCAGATGATTTAAATTTTATCTTAGGTGAACCTAATTTACCTGTAAAAACAAGTTCGGTTGCAAAAAGATATGATTTATCAACTAATTTAGCATTTGTTTTAAAAGCATATAAAAAAATAAATCCAATGAAAATAGCAGAATGTCTCGTTGAAAAGTTAGCAAATTCATTTAAATTTATTTATCAAGTTGATATAGCTCCACCAGGTTTTTTAAATATTGTTTTAAATGATTCTGCTTTTATTTATATAATATCGAATATCTTAGAGCAAAAATCTTTGTATGCAAAAAATCAAGTAGAAGGACAAAAGATAAATGTAGAATATATCTCTGCTAATCCGACAGGTTTTTTGCATGTTGGTCATGTGCGTGGTGCGGTTTTCGGAAGTACTTTAATTAATGTTTTAAGGCATATTGGATATAATGTTGAATCTGAATATTATATAAATGATGCCGGAAATCAAATTAACATCTTAGTTAATTCATTATATGTGCGTTATGCAGCATTGTTTGGTAAAAATCTTAAAATGTCAGATGAATGCTATCAAGGTAATGATATCATATGAGTAGCACAGCAGGTTAAAGAAAGTTATAATGATTACTTTTTGGATCTTAATACAAATAAACGTAGTGAACTTGAAAACCTTGCTGTTGAGATATTGTTGAATAAAATAAAAGATGATTTAGCAAAACTTAACATTCATATTGATACTTTTACATCTGAAAATTCTCTATATGAGCAAGATATGATTAAACCAGTATTGGAAAAATTAGCTCCATATACATATTTAAAAGATGGTGCATTATTTTTAAAAACCAGTGATTTTGGTGATGATAAAGATCGTGTATTAATTAAATCGGATGCAAGTAATACTTATTTATTACCTGATATTGCATATCATTTGACTAAAATAAAAAAAGCAAGTCGTTTAATAAACATCTGAGGTGCAGATCATTCTGGTTATGTTGCTCGGATGAAAATCGCTTTTCAGTGTTTAGGATATAATCCTAAAAATCTAGAAGTACTAATTATTCAACTAGTTAGATTGATAAAAGATGGTAGTGAATTTAAAATGTCTAAAAGAGCAGGGACATCAGTTACTTTAGCAGACCTTTTAGATGTAAGTTCATCTGATGCGATTCGTTTTATGATGCTAACTAGAGAAATATCAAATAAATTTGATTTTGATATAGATTATGCTAATTCAAATGATACAAATAACCCTGTATTTTTAGTCCAATACACTTATTCACGCATTGTTTCGTTACTTAAGAAGATTAAAAAACCACATTTAAATAACACTGCCAAATTTACTGATAAGGCTAAAAAAATCATTATAACACTTGATTTATTTTCAGATTTAATTAAAACGATTTCTGTGACATCAAAAGTAAATTTATTAAGTCAATATTTGCTTAATTTGGTAAAATTATTTAACAGTTTTTATGAACAAACATATATTCAAACAAATGAACAAGAAGAATCATATGCAGCAATGATTGAATCAATAAGAATTGTAATGAAAATTGCTTTAGATTTAATGGGTGTAAATGCACCTGAGCAAATGTAATTGATTCCATATTTTGTTATAATCAAAGTGATTAAATATTTAAAAAAAACAAATAAATATATAAAATAAAAAAGGAGAAATTATGAAAAATACTACAATGTTAGAAGTAGCGATTGAAAAAGTTAACTCTAATCCACTTTATTCATTCACATTCGCAGAACTTTTTGATGCAGTTGAAAAAGAATTAAAGGATAACTGATACTTTAGATTTGTTAAAGGTGAACCTAATTTACCTTATGAAAAAGTTCGTGAAACCAAAATGGGTGAGCTTTATCGTTTGTTAACAGTAGATAAAAGATTTCACAGAAACATAGATGGTAGCTGAAGAGCTGCAAATTAAGGAGAATTATGCCATTAGTAAATGCAAAGGAAATGCTACATAAAGCAAAAGAAGGAAAATATGCGATTCCACATATAAATATTAACAACCTTGAATGAGCAAAAGCTGTGCTTTTAACAGCTGAGGCTGAAAAATCACCAGTGATTATTGCAACTTCTGAAGGAGCAATTAAATATATGGGTGGATTTAATGTTGTTTCAGGAATGATGTTAGGATTGGTTCAGGATTTAAATATTAGTGTTCCAGTCGCATTACATTTAGATCATGGAACATTTGAAGGAGCAAAAAAAGCAATTGCTACCGAAGCATACACTTCATTAATGTTTGATGGATCGCATCTTGATTTTGAAGAAAACTACTCAAAAACCAAGGAATTAGTTGAATTAGCAAAAGAAAAAAATATGTCATTTGAAGCTGAAGTAGGAACCATCGGGGGTGAAGAAGATGGGATTGTAGGAAACGGAGAATTCGCTGATCCTGAACAAGCTCGTAAGATGGCAACACTCGGAATCGATGTCTTAGCAGCCGGAATCGGAAATATTCACGGACCATATCCAGCAAGTTGAAAATCACTTAGTTTTGAAACTTTAACTAAAATTTCATCAGCAGCAGGAATAGGGATTGTATTACATGGAGGCAGTGGAATTCCAAGTGAACAAATTAAAAAAGCTATTTCTTTAGGTGTAACTAAAATTAATGTTAATACCGAACTACAACAAGCAAATCATAAAGCAATTCGTGAATTCATCATATCTGGAGAAGATTTAAAAGGTAAAAACTTTGATCCACGTAAATTATACAAACCAGGTTATGATGCAATGTGTCAAACAGTTCGTGATAAAATTTATGAATTTGGTTCAAACAATAAAGCATAAACTAACGAAAGTTAGTTTTTTTTATCCCTTTGGTCCCGGGATAAAAAAATCACATTACTGTGATTGTTCGATAGGATTACATTCATCGGTGCAACTTTCTGCATGTTTGCATTTAGGGAAGTTTTTGCAACCGATGAATTTTTGACCTTTTTTATTATTACGAATCAGCAAGGTTCCGCTGCAAAGTGGACAAGGACGTTTTAGTTCTTCTAATTTAAATTGCACAACATCAATTTTACCCTCTGCTTTAACAATTTCTTTTTGAAAATTATCTCAAAAAGATTGCATTAATTGATTCTTGTTTAGTTGTGATTCAGCTACCTTATCAAGATCTTCTTCAACTGCAGCGGTATATTTTTCGTTAAAAATATCTGGGAAAGCTTTAATTAATGTATCATTAACTTTCATTCCAAAAACAGTCGGGATAAGTTGTGTTGAATTTGTTTCAACAAATCCACGATCTTTAATAATATTAACAGTTGAAGCAAATGTTGAAGGTCTCCCAACTTTGATAATATCAAGCATTTCAATTAAACTACCATCATTATATCTCGGAGCAGGCTTAGTTTCATGATCTTCAAAATTAAAACTTTCAACATCTACTTGCTGATGAAGTTTATAATTTGGATCTTTGTTATCATTTTCATAACCAGAAACTACATAATATCCATCGAAAATAACTTTTGAATAAGTTTGTCGAAATTGATATCCGTTGTTATCAAATGTATATGCTTTTGATTCACGAATTGGTTGTTTTATTAGTGCCTGCAAGGTGGTTTCGTAAATCAACTTATAAATTCTTAACTCCGATTCACTGATATTAGGATATGTTTGTTTTAGTAGTTGCGGTGTCATAGATACATCAGTTGGTCGAATCGCTTCATGAGCATCTTGGTCACCACTAAATCCTTTTATTTCACTAGCTACATAGTCTTTGCTTCATTTTGTAGTTATATAACTTTGTGCATTTGATACAAATGAAGCAGACATACGGGTTGAATCGGTTCTTGGATAAGAAATTAATCCACCGTCACCAAAACCTTCATATAATCTTTGCGCAATAGCCTGGGTTGTTGCAGCACTAAACGGACTCTTTTTATATAAAACAGATTGTTTTAGTGGGGTAATAGCACCGATTTTACGTTTGGAAACATTAATATCAGTAACCGTTAAAATTTTCTTAGTTTTTTTAATATCAGCTTTATATTGATCAATTTGACTCGGATAAATTCAATCACGATGTTCTGAATCATTTTTTGGATTGAAATAATTTGCTAAAACTTCATTATTAACAAGTTTTGCATTTAATTTATAGTATTTTTCAGGGATAAAAGCTTGTATTTCTCGTTCACGGTCTACAACTAATTTTAGAGCAATTGACTGCACACGTCCTGCAGTAGGTGTGCCGGGAGAATTTTTAAACTTATTTTTAATTAAATTAGTTACTCTAAAACCGATAATGCGATCAAGCATACGACGTGATTTTTGTGCAGCAACTAAATCATTATCAAGTGAGTTTGGTTTTTGAATCGCATGTTTTATAGCATCCTTGGTAATTTCATTATATTTTATTCTTGAATATTTGTTTTCAAGTTTAAAATAGGAAATCAAATGACTTCCGATTGCTTCTCCTTCGCGGTCTGGGTCAGTTGCAATATAAATATGTTCTGCTTGCTTAACTAACTCGTTAATATCTTTTACTACCTTTTTCTTAGTTGAATCTAATGAATATTTTGGTTCTCAATTTTCAAAATCAATTCCAAGTCCATAAATACCTTCGGTTTTCATTTTCAAAAAATGTCCAACTGAAGCAACTACTTTATATTCATCACCCAAATATTTTTGGATGGTTTGAACTTTATTAGGGGACTCGACTATTACTAAATTTTTCATATTCAATAATAATACAATATTTTGCAAGAAAAATTTAAAAATTTATAGAAATTTATATAATCACTTTCTATAAATTTTTGTTGATTTATGCAATAATAAATATTACAATTTAATATTTTAATGACAATTATTTGTAAATTTTTTATTTGAGTAAAATTTAAATTTACAAATAACACTAAATTACAGAACTTTTATCCCTTTGATACAGGATTATAAGAATATAAAGTATAAAGCAACCTGTCTATAAATTTAATTTATATTATAGTAACAAAACACAAGAAAATGATAAAATTAATTATGAGTATTATATTAGATACTCCTTGGCAAATTTAGCCCAGTAAAGACCATAAGGAGAAAAATGTTTAAATACGAAATTATGATGATCGTGAATCCAAAAGCGGATGTAAAAGTTGCTTTTGACTTGCTTTCAGAAGTTTTCGGCAAGGGTATAAAAAAAGCTGAAAAACTAGAAAGACACGAATTAGCATATGAAATCAATAAATCAAAACATGCACAATATGTTTTAGCACATGTAGAGGCAGATGCCAAAGCACCTGCAGAATTTACCCGTCGGGCAAATATTATTAAAGATATTTGAAGAACATTGTTAATTAACTTAGATACTGAAAGAGGGATGCATCCAAAAAAAGAAGTAAAACAATCTAAACCAAAAAGAACATATGTAAAAAGAGAAGTTAAAGTTAACGAGGAAAGTGAAAAACCTAGAAGACGTCCAAGAGTTAGTAAACCAGCTGAAACATCTATAAATAAGTAAAAGGTAATTATGAACAGAGTAATTTTAATCGGAAGAACAACTACAAATATTGAATTAAATACTACATCATCAGGTGTTGCTTGAGTAAGATTTACACTTGCAGTAACACGCAGAAGCCAAAGTCGCAATGAAATAACTGATTTTATTCCTATTGTTGCATTTTCACATTCAGCAATTTTGTTAAAAAATTCAGTTCCAAAAGGAACCTTAATTGCTGTAGAAGGTAATTTACAATCAAGTTCTTATCAGTCACGTACATCGAATCAAACAATCAGAAGTTTGGATGTGCATTTAGATACTTTTTACTTCTTAGAATCAAAACGTGTTACTGATGAACGTGCTAAAAATCGTTCTTCTGATGATTTTATTGGCACTAGTCCATTTACTGGTACCAGTTCATATCCAAAAAATACTTATTCACCGGAAAAAGTTGAACCAATATCATCACAGTCATTTTCACCAAATCCTGTAGTTGAAGAGTACCCAAATAAAAAACCAATTGAAGAAAAATTACACGATTTAGGTGATTTAGAATCAGATGTTAATGATGATATTGATATATTTTAGTTAAACCAAGGAGATTTATGGCTTACATTAAACGTAAAAAGAACTTCTCAAATAGAAAAAAAGTATGTGCTTTCTGTGAAGAAAAAGTTAATTATGTAGATTTTAAAAATGTTGAATTATTATTCAAATATATTTCTGGAACTGGATCAATTAAATCAAAATCAATGACCGGAACTTGTGCAAAACACCAAAGAAAGGTTGCTAATGCAATTAAAAGAGCCAGATTTATGGCCTTAATGCCTTATACAATCGTTCGCACACGTAATTTATCAAAATAATATAATATCCCAATAAAATACAGCAAACAGCTGTGTTTTTTATAAAAAAATAATATAATTAAGAATATTAACATTAAAAGGAGATTTAATGAAATTTAAAAAAATATTCTTAAGTTTAGGAGCAGTTTCAGCAACGGTTGCATCAGTAACTGTTGCTGTTGCTTGTCATCCAGAAACTCACGAAAATGCTAAAATTGATTTTAAAAGCATCAGAGTAAATTCAAACATTTGAAATAGCATTTCGGCTGAAAAAGATGCAATGACATTAGGACAATACCGTTCGGCACAAAAACAATTTGATGCTATGGTGCAAGGACAAAAAACATTATTTGATACTGATAAAGTAAAGGTAACAGATAAATCAGTAACTGTTACTAATCCAGAAACAGGTAAAGCAATTCCGGTTGTATTTATGGATATCGATGAAACCATTTTAAATAATTTTGGATATCAAAATTATTTAACTGCTAATGGACTTTCATTTAGTCCTAAAACATGACATCAATTTGTTACTGATGAAGTATCAACAGCAATTGCTGGCGCAATTGATTTTATTAAATATGTATGAAATCACGGTGGAGTTGTAATGTATAATTCTAATCGTGACCAAGCAACTGAATTAGATGCAACTATTTCAAATCTTAAAAAAGCAGGATTAGATGCTAAATACCTACCTAAATGAGCATTCTGAATGCAAGGTGTAGACTTATCTAATGCTAAACCTTGAACAGCAATTGACAAAACTAAAGTTAAAGATTCAAATGGTAATGTTGTAAAAGAAAAAGTAACTGTTACTGAAAAACAAGCAGACGGAAGTGAAAAAACAGCTGAAAAAGAAGTTGATAAAGAAAAAGTTGTTAACTCTAATAAAGAAGCAAGAATGAACCTTGTAAATAGTAAAGGATGAGATTTATCAGGTGAAAACTCTGATAATGGTAGTTTCGGAAATAATGTTGCTTTAAAAACTGTAATGCGTATCGGGGATAACTTTGATGATTTTAACGATATTGCTAGTCATGGACTTTTAAACATCAATCAAAATAAAGAAAATGATAAAAAACAAGATCGTAAAGGTGTTTTAGAACAAACAGGTAAATTATTTGGTAACTTTGATGCAAATGTTAAAGGTGTTATGTTTACCAAAGACGACAATGGAAATCCGGTTGCATCAAATGAAGCATGATCAGAGTCATATGTTTTAATCGGTGGTAATTCATCATATGGAGGTTTTGAAAGTGGTATAATGAAAGATTACTATAAAACTGTTGCAACAAAACCAAATGATGCTCAAAAAGCTATTTATGAAGCTTTAAAACCATTTACTTGAGAACCTAATAAGAAAGCAAATGAAACAACTCAAAATAAAGCAAAATAAGTCAATTTTAAAATCATCAATTGGGTGATTTTTAAAATATTAATTTTTTATACTATATATAAGCAAAAAAAGAAAATAAAAAAATTTACATAATTTTACTATTTTAATATAATTACTTAGCAATACATCAAGACAGTAACGGCAAAATTGCTTAATTATGTTACCGAGTGTATCCTTAAGATTGCTCTTGTATTGCTTAATTATGCGAAAGGGGGCATTATGTCAGAATCAAAATTTAAGTTAGCTAAAAGAGAAGTTGTTTTAGAAATCTCACAAAAGATTCAAGAATCACAATCACTAGCTTTTGCTGAATACCGTGGTTTATCAGTTTCTGAATTAGAAAATTTAAGAAATGAAGCTACTAAATTAGATGTTGAAGTTAAAGTATATAAAAATCGCTTATTTAAACTTGCAGCAAAAGCAGCCGGTTTAGGTGATTTAGAACAATTTCTAGTAGGTCCAAACATCTTTGTTTTTTCAAAAAACGATGAAATGTCAGCAGCGAAATTACTTACAGCATTTGCTAAAAAACATAAATTAATGGTAATTAAAGCCGGAACCTTCGATGGTAAAGTTGTTGATGCTAAAGGTGTTAAAGATGTAGCGACATTACCTACATACGATGAAGCACTTGCTATTCTTGCAAGATCATTGATGTCACCATTACAACAACTAGGTATGGCACTTAAAATATATGCAGAAAATTTACCTGCTACAGAATAATAAATAAAATATCAAATAAACGAAAGGAATATATTATGGCAAAATTAACTAAAGAAACATTTGTAGAATCATTAAAAGAAATGTCTATTAAAGAAGTAATGGAACTTGTAGAAGCAATGAAAGAAGCATTTGGAATTGATCCGATGGCCGCTATGGCAGTAGCTGCTGCCCCAGCAGAAGCTGCAGTTGAAGAAAAAACAAGTTTCAAAGTTGTATTAAAATCAGATGGTGGAAAGAAAGTTCAAGTTATTAAAGCTGTTCAATCAGTTTTAGGTGTTGGACTTATGGATGCTAAAAAAGTTGTTGATGCACTTCCTGCTGTAGTTAAAGAAAATGTTAACTCAGATGAAGCTGAATCAATTAAAGCAACATTAGTTGCTGCTGGTGCAGAAGTTTCAGTAGAATAATGAAATAACATTAATACCGTTTTAAAGTAGGAATAAAAGATTAACAACTAATTATGTTAATCTTTTTTTCTGCTTTATAATTTCTTATCACTATATTTTTATTATAACAATATCAAATCAAAAACAAGAAAATAATAATTTTTCATATAAATTTTTAATTTTTTCAGACATTTAATAAGTTAATTATTTATTCATTATTTATAGTTTATAATATATAAATATGAATTCATTAGAAAAAATTATAAATAAAATTCATCTAGGAAATAACCTTGACTTGTTTAAACAAATACCAGATAAAAGTATTGACTTAATCTTTGCTGATCCTCCTTATAATATGAATTTGCAAAAACAATTATATCGATATGATGGAAGTGTTTTTGATGGAGTTAATGATGCTTGAGATAAATATGAGTCATTAGAACATTATGATACTGAAACTAAAAAATGACTAATAGAAAGTTTAAGAGTTTTAAAAGATAGTGGTTCTCTATGAGTTATTGGTTCATATCAAAATATTCATCGTTTAGGATACTTATTACAAGATTTAGGGGCATGAATAATTAATGAAATTGTTTGAGAAAAAAGTAATCCTGTACCAAACTTTGCTGGAACAAGATTTGTTAATGCACAAGAAACTTTATTATGAGTTACTAAAACTAAAAATGCTAAGTATACCTTTAATTATAAAACAATGAAACATCTAAATGGTAATTTACAGATGAAATCCATATGACGTTTTCCAATATGTAATGGTAATGAACGCTTAAAAGATGTAAATGGTAAAAAAATTCATTCGACTCAAAAACCACTTGTGTTATTAGAACGAATTATTTTAGCCACTTCTAATGTGGGTGATGTTATTTTAGATCCTTTTTCGGGAACCGGGACCACAGCACATGCTGCCAAAAAACTTGGTAGAAATTATATTGCTTTTGAGCAAGATCCAAAATATTATCAAGCAAGTGTCGATAGACTTGCATCTGTAACAGAAGATAATGATCACAATGATTTAAAATTTGCAATATATGATCATAAACCTAACAAAGTTACTTTTAAAGAGTTAATTTCAAATGGTTATCTTGATATAAAAATTCCGATAAGAATTTATAATTTCCAACAGGATTTATATTTTAATAACCAAGGACAAATTTTATATAATAATGTTTGATATACCCCAAATGCGCTTTGTAAAAAGTTGTTTAATAAACCAACAAATGCATGAGAGAATATAAGTTATCAAGGAGAAAAATTATCTTCGCTTCGCGAAAAATATAGACAAGAAAATTAATCTTGTCTATATTTTAAAATTTTTAAAATTCTTTGATCGATTTTTTTAACTAAATCACCTGTATTGATAATGTGTTCAAAGATAAGAGTGTTTATATAGTTATTGCTCACTATTTCATGATTAAATTCAACAATTTGTTGCTTTAAAGTATTTCAATGTTTTGATAAGTTTAAATATTCAAATAATTGATCACCGTATAAAACCTTTGCATCTTTAAGATTTAAATGATCTTGGAGTTTATTTAGTTCATTTTTATAAAAATTATAATTTTTGTTCTGACTTGGATCTATAAAATAAAGCAAAACAACAATGTTTGAATAAGAACTTGAATAATTAGTTACTTTTGACATTAAATTTTGAATTTGTCCACGTTTTTTGGTGCTATCATGATTATCTCTGATTTTGATTTCACCGATATAAATAGTATTATTCATCTCAAAGACTAAATCAATATTTGATGTTTGATCATTTTTGTTTAAAGTTGCTCCATTTTCAAATAAGAAAAAATTGATAACATCTTCAAGAAAATACCCATATCTGATGTTTTTAGTATTACTTATACATCCATAAACATATTCATAAATATCATTTGGACAATGATAAATATCTTGTTTTATCTGATTGGTAGTTATTTTTGATGTAAAATAACTACCAATTGATTTAAAATGCTTATCAAATAAGGATTGGATTTGTTGTTTGTTCATAAGATAATGAGCAGATATAGAATGTACAATTTGTTGATATATTTAAAACCCATCTCGGTTCTAATCTATCATCTCTGTTAAATAATTCGTTAATTATAAATCCATTTTGATTCATTAAGGTTTTAATATCATCGGGAGTATAAAAACGATTTTTAATTTTAGTGTCATAATGAATGTTAGTTAATATTTTCTCTTTTGAAAATAAGGGTAATTTATATATATGTTTTCTCATTCAAAATTGTGTATATTCTTTTGTAGAAAACATATTATGTAGAGTGAAGATGAATTTTGAATTATGATGCATCATTGATTTGATATTTTTAATGGTATTCAACACTTTTCTTCTGTATATAATGTTAGAAAAACCGTTGAAAGAAAAGAGAATTAAGTCAAACTTTTGTGCTTTTAAAAAACTAGTTCGTTTTATGGGCTTACTAATATCAGTAAAAAATCACTTAATATTATAAACAAGGACATAAAAATTAACAGAAAATTAATATTGTATCATCTCTGCATATTGCTGAGGTGATTTTCAATCTAAAACAGATTGAAT
>NZ_JBTHHJ010000010.1:0-42131 GCF_054353855.1 Mycoplasma sp. 4423 | reverse complement strand
ATATGCTACCTTATGGTAAAAATAGTAATTTCGAGTTTATGTATAAGGATGCTAACGAAAAACTTAATAACGAAGTGCTGGGGTGGTATACTGTGTTAGATGAACAAGATGATAGAAATTTAAGTTCGTTCTTGCCGGGGTATGATGTAGATATAAAAAATGATAATTTTAATGTTGCATCATATAACTATTTATTTACTTATTTAAATACTATATATGCTAAAAATAATTTAGATAAGATAAATAGAATTAATTATAGTGAGTATAAAAAAGAACTAGCTAAGAATAATAAAGTAAAGGCTAAAGAAATTATTAATAAGGTGCTGGTGTAATTTGTATAGTAAGTATAAGTGCATATTTCTTTTCCATAAAATTGCAGATATAAAAAGTTTAAATGACTTTTTATATCTTTTTCTAGATTACTTTCTTCTTTTCTTATAAAATAAAAATGTAAGAAATCATATAGGTAATTAATTTCTTACAAAATTTTATGATAAGGAGATATTATATTGAAAAATAAGATTAAAAAAATATTATCTATTTCTTCTGCTTCTTTCTCTTTACTTGTTACTTCTTGCTCATATTCACAAAAAGACTCTAATAAATATAATAAAGATGATATAGGCAATTTTTATTCATATATACTGTCTTATAAAAAAGACAATATGATTAAAGATATTAACGATAATTATTTTTATTATATGTGGAAAAACAATAAAGAAGATGCTGGTAAATTTGAATATTTATTAAAAAATAAATATTCATATATTAATTCAGTTGAAGAATTAAATAAACGGTTTTTAGATAAGTTTAATTTGTCTTTTGTCAAGAAATACTATAATTTGTTCAAAGACAAGGTAGTTTTTGATATAAATAATTTAACAGAAGAAAAATTAAAGGAAATTAATCTAGAAAAGTTTAAAGAAATTTATTTAAATAACCAAGATATTGTTGAATTCTTTAAAACGAAAAATTTATTAATGTATGAGGTTTGAGTAAACGATGATAAAATTCCAAATTTGGTATTAGTTCCTGACTATAAAAGTAAAGGTGAAAATAATTTGACATTTTTTGTTGTTGATTTTTATTTATTAGGTGAAAACCTTCCTTTGGATTATAAAAATAGAGACCCAAAATTGTTAATGAACATAAAATATATTGACAAAAGCAAATCAGTAACGATTAAAAAAGCTACAAAACAAGAAATTTTGAATCTTTATAAATATTTACCTTCAATTATAACAACTGATAAAGCTGATGTATAAGTTTATTATATAAAAACATAAAGTCGTAATATAAAAAGTTGAATTCACTTGTCATAAAAATACAAATAACTTTTATAAATACCTTAAAATTTTAATAAAAAATGATAACAAGAATTAATAAAAGGACATTTTTAAATGTCCTTTTATATTTAAATATAACAATTCATAAAATTTGTTTATAATATGATAAATAAATTATATTAGAGGAAAAATGATTAAATATAAACGAATCTTAATAAAACTTTCTGGTGAAGGTTTTGCTAACAAAGAAAAACACCTAGCAATTGATAACGAACTTGTTAAGAAAATTGCCATACAATTAAAAGAAATTGTAAAGCAAGGTGTACAAGTGTCTATTGTTATTGGTGGTGGTAATTTCTGAAGAGGTGCATCTGCTGAAAAAAATGGTATTCCTCGTAATCGTGCCGATTACATCGGGATGCTCGCTACCATAATGAATGGTTTAGCGCTTCGTAGTGGTTTTGAGCTTGTGGGACTTAAAGCAAGGGTGCAAAGTTCATTGAACATTGATGCTCGTGTTGCGGAAAACTATGTAAATGAAAAAACAATGAAATACCTTGAAGATGGAGAGGTTGTAATCTTTGTCGGTGGAACTGGTCGCCCTTATTTCACCACTGATACTGCATCTACATTATATGCATCTGAAATTGGTGCAGAAGTTATTTTAATGGGTAAAAATGGAACCGATGGGATTTATGATAGTGATCCTAAAACAAATCCGAATGCAAAAAGATATGATAAAATTACATATAATGAAATACTTGAAAAAAAATTACAAGTTATGGATTTAACTGCCACTAGTATGGCTCGTGATAACAATATTAATTTAATTATATTTAACTTACTCGAAGAAGATTCAATATTAAAAGTTTTAAAAGGACAAATAACACACACAGAGGTAATTAAATAATGGATATAGAAACTTATTTATTAGAACTACAAGAAAAATCTGAAAAAGCAATTAGTCATTTTAAATTTGAGATGTCAAAAATTTCTACTGGTAGAGCCAATCCACAACTTATTAAAGGGATTCGGGTAAACTATTATGATGTTCCCACTCCACTTGATGAATTAGCAAACATCTCAGTTCCTGAACCACAACAACTTTTAGTTAAGCCTTATGATATGGCATCAGTAAAAGAAATTGCTAAAGCTTTAGATAAAGCAAATCTTGGGATTCCCCCCGTTGATGAAGGTAATCAAATTAGACTTACATTTCCATCTTTAACAACTCAACGTCGTAAAGAGATGATCAAGAACTTAGCAAAACTAACTGAAGCAACTAAAATAGGAATCCGTAATGCTCGTCAAGAAATAAATAAGATGATTAAAGCAAATGAAGAACTTTCTGAGGATGAAGAAAAGAAATACTTAGATGCTGTTCAAAAAGAAGTAGATTTATTAATTGAAAAAGTCGTTCAATTAACCAAAGAAAAAGAAAACGAACTACTAAACAAATAACAAGCTCCGGTGCAAAAATTTGTGGTTTGTTTTTTTTTTTTTTTTTGTATATAATAAAGGAAATATTCACATTTATACAAGGAAGATTATGGAAAATAATACTAAATATGAACTAAAACAAAGAACAATTAAAGATATTATTTATGAACTTTCTCAGGATAAACTTATAATTCCCGAAATGCAAAGACCTTATGTTTGAAAAGACAAACAAGTAAGTGATTTGTTCGATTCCTTATATCATGGTTTCCCAATAGGTTATATAATAACAAACAGACCTCGTAATAATGATATAAAACGGAAGAGTTATGTTTCAAATGATGATTTTGAAACTGTTTTGATTGATGGTCAACAAAGGTTAACTGCTCTAAATGCAATAATTAATGGTTTAGAAGTCTTGGATGAAAATTATAAAAAAAGAAGAATAATTGTTTCTTTTAACCCCTTCCCTAAGAAAAATGAAGAGATTTTTAAAATACAAAATGCATATACAAAAAATAGTAAAAAATGAATATCTGATATTTCAGATATATTTAAAGGTCATTCTCATTATAAAGTTTGTCAAAAATATATTAATGATAATCCAGAAATAACTATGGAAGATATCGATAGCAAAATAGATAATTTAAAACATAAAATATGATCAACTAATATTGGGGTAATTGAAATAAAAGAATATGTTGATCTGGAAACGCTTACAGAAATTTTTATAAGGATAAATTCCAAAGGGACACCTTTAAAGCTTTTGGATTATTCAATAAGTAAAATTTCTGCAAATAAAAATTACGGAACAAATATAATTAGAGTTATGAATTATTTTTCTGAAATCCTAAAAACCGATAATAATATTTACAGAGAGATTGAAAAAATTGATCCAGATTTTTTTAAAACTGAAATGGGTCAGAAAATTACTTGACTTAGTAATATAAATAATAATGATTATATTTATAAACCATCAGTGAATGATATATTATTTGTTTCATTTTCTCATATTTTTGATAGAGCAAAAATGAGCGATCTTGTTGAATTATTATCTGGTAGGGATTTCGAAAAAAGAGAATATATTCCAGAAAATATACAAAGTAATTTTGAAAAAATTATTAATGGAATTTCGAGTTTTATAGACAAATATAATTTCAATACTTTTACACAAGCAATCAAAAATATAGGATTTAAAAATATAAAAATCAATAAAAATTCTGTTGTAATAAATATTGCTTATATAGTCTTTTTAAAGCTTAGAAAACTTTCTCGTCTTGGTATGGAAGAAGTTAAAAAATACACTGTTAAATGGTATATAATGTCTTTATTAACAAAAAGATATAAAGATAGTTATGTTGATCAAGTTATTAATGATTTAAGAAATATAAAAGAATTAGGAATCGAAGTGATATTAAGAAAAATAGATCAAACAGAATTGACAACTGATTTTTGAGAACTAAGACTTCCTGAACTCTTAGATACAAGTATACAAGAAAATCCTTTTCTAAAATGTTATTATGCCGCCTCAGTTGCTAACGGCAATAAAGGATTTCTTACTCCTTGATTAACACAAGAGGATATGTTAAAAAATTTAATCAGTGACAAACACCATATTTTTCCCAAACAATATTTAATTAATTCTTCTAATGAATTTAATGAATATTCATTTTTATCTGAGAAAAAATGATACAACCATTCTGCTAACTTAGTATATTTAGAAAAGAATATAAATATTAAGATCAAAGACAAAGCACCTAATGTATATTTTAAAGAAATAATTCAAGATATAAAAACAAATAATTCTCTTTTCCTTGGTAGAAAGATTTCCTTAGAAGAATTGGATGAAAATCTCGATGAAAACTGTATTCCAAAAGATATAATAAACTGAACATATAAAGATTATAAAGATAAATTTTTGCCTGAAAGAAGAAAATTAATGGCGAAAAAAATTAAAAAATGATATGAGAATATTTAGATTTTAAAGTATTATGTAAATTTTCTTTCTTTAATACCACATTAATAAATAAAATCCTTATACTATTCATAAGTAGGACGCCTAAGGGACCACTCGGCGTCTTATTTTAAAAATATGCCGTTTTTTTTGCTAGGTTAAAAACAGCAAAAATTTAGGTTCTAATCAATGCCACTATAACCTTCTACTTTATTTTAATTATTTTTCTTAAAGAAAATGTTAACTAACTCTAGTTTTTATCAACCAATTTTACTCCAACCCATTCTTATTCTTAAAATACATCTTAATTGGACAACCTTTGAAATTAAAGGTAGCTCTCAATTGATTTTCTAAAAACCTTTGATATGAAAAGTGTAAGAATTTTTTATTATTTACAAAGAATGTAAAAGTAGGTATTTTTGATAATTCTTTACGAACATAATAAATATTTAATCTTCCACCATTAAACGGTTGTGCTGGTTGAATAAGTTGTGTTTCAAGCACTAAATTAGAAAGCAACGACGGTTTTATATCTCTTTCCATATTTTCACGAACTTCTGATAAAGTTACTATCAACTTATTAATTCTTTGATTAAATTTTGCTGAAATAAATACAAAAGGAACTCATGGAACAAAATGAAATTTATTTCTCATTTTCTTTTCATAATCAGCCATTGTATTTGTTTGTTTTTCAACTAAATCTCATTTATTTATTACCACAATTATTGGTTTTTCATTCTCTAATGCATATCCTATAATTCTAGAATCAAAATGTGATACTTCTTGTTGTGTCGCATCGATTACTATCAAAGACAAATCAGCTTCTGATAGCGAATTCATTGCTCGCATTAAAGCATAATGATCAACACTTTCAATTAATTTTGATTTTTTTGTTATTCCTGCTGTATCAATCACATTATATAGTTTATGGTCTATTTCAACAGTTGATTTAACACTATCTCGTGTGGTTCCTGCAATTTCTGAAACAATTGAACGATACTCTTTAGTTAAATTATTAAGTAGCGAACTTTTACCAGCATTAGGTTTTCCGATAATCGCTAAATTAAAATAATCATTTTGGTCTTCATCGCTGAAATCAAGATATTCTAAACACTTATCTAAAACTTCACCAACACCTTCACCATGTAATGCAGAAACAGGATAAATATGTTCAACTCCTAAAGCATATCATCCATAATCGAATTGCTGGTTGTTTTCTAGTTTGTTTGCTACAGCAATAATAGGTTTATTACTTTTTCTTAAAATATTCATTATGAATAAATCATCATTACTTATTTCGTTTGTTCCATCAAAAATAAAAACAATAACATCTGCTTCTTCAATCGCTATTTTTGCTTGAATCTGGATTTGTTCTTGAAAAGGTTTATTTTCAATTTCAATTCCGCCGGTATCAATTAATTTGATTTCATGACCTGATCAAGTAATTTTTTCATACAATCTATCTCTTGTAACACCTGGTTGGTCATAAACAATTGATATCTTTTTACCTATAATACGATTAAATAAGGTGCTTTTTCCTACATTAGGTTTTCCAATAATTGCAACTGTATTATGCATCTTTTGACCTTTCTTTAACCAAATCCATAATCTTTGCTATCACTTCTTCTATCTCTAAATTAGTACAATCAATAAATACTGCATCTTCAGTTTTATGTAACGGATCAACTTCACGATTCATATCTTGTTCGTCTCGTTTTTTTACTTCATAAAGCACTTCTGCAAAACCTGTATTATAACCTAATTCCTGATTTTGCTTCATTCTACGCTTTGCTCTTTCTTCTTCTTCTGCTCATAAAAAGATTTTTACTTCAGCATGGGGCATAATTTTAAAAGTTGTATCCCTCCCATCGATAATATATCCTTTACGTTTTTTAGTAAGTTGTTGAATATAATCAACCACGAACTCTCGCACTGCAGGAATTTTAGCTACAGACGGAGTTATTTGTGAGATATAATCGGCCCTTATAGCTTTTGATACATCAATTCCTTTTAATTCAATTCTGTCATTTTCTAGCAGTTTAATCATACCTTTTTGTAATGTCTTAATAACATTTTCTTGATCACGAGAATCAACACCATTATCAATGGTGTTTTTTGCGATTGCCCGATATACACTACCACTATTTATAAAAGTGAAACCATATCTGCTTGCTATTTGCTTACTTACTGTGGATTTACCTACTCCAGATGGCCCATCTATTGCAATATTAACTTTCATCACTACCTCCAAGTTTCTTTTTCTTTATTCTTACTTTTGTAGTATTTGATATATTGTGTTCTTCTGAAGCTAATGTATCAATTAAATATTGTGCTTTATCTTTTTCAATAAATTCTATATCATCTACATATGAGTCGTTTTGTTTATCGAATTTAATTTTTAAGTCTATATAACCTTGTAATAATTCTTTATACAAATAATTAAAATCGAAATCAAAAACTTCTTGTTTTTCTATTAATTTGGATTCGATACTAACATTTTGCTGATATTTATAAGCTGAATTAATGTTCTTTTTGAATCATTTTTGCTCTTTTTTTAGTTCATCATTTCCTGATTGAGATAGCAGAATTAGGTTATCTAAAACATCCTTATCTTCGTTTGAATCATCTACTTTTGAACCATTAAAATTCATATAGTTATTTTACTTTATTTTTTATATTTTGAAATAACAAAAAGCACATTATAGTGCTTTACAGTTATTTTTTAAATAATTCAAGGTATTCTTCATAACCTTCATCTTTTAATTTATCTACGGGAATAAAACGCAATGATGCAGAATTAATGCAGTACCGAAGTCCACCTAATTTTCTTGGACCATCTTTGAATACATGTCCTAAGTGTGAATCGGCATTTTTACTTTTTACCTCAGTTCGAATCATATTATGTGAATAATCGCTATGTTCTGTTACAACATCTTCATCTATCGGTTTACTAAATGCTGGTCACCCACATCCTGAATTAAATTTATCTTGTGATTTAAAAAGTGGTGTTCCATCAACGATATCCACATAAATTCCTTCTTCAAAATGTTCATCATATTCATTTGAATATGGATGTTCTGTATATCCTTCTTGAGTTACTTTATATTGTAATTCTGTAAGTTCTTTTAAACGTTGTTCTTTTTTCTTTTGTTCCATATTTCCTTTCAAAAAATTATCTTTTTTAAATTGTTCGGTTTCTTTTGTTTATAAATTCACATTCATTTTATTATAAATCCTATCAAAACAAATGATAGATATACAACTACAACAAAGGTGTTGGTCTCATCTCAGTTGTTACCTAATATGTTTGGTACTAAGAAAAATAAAATTAAAGTTGAAATTCATAA
This sequence comes from Mycoplasma sp. 4423, assembly GCF_054353855.1. NCBI lineage: Bacteria > Bacillati > Mycoplasmatota > Mollicutes > Mycoplasmatales > Mycoplasmataceae > Mycoplasma > Mycoplasma sp. 4423. The sequence continues at coordinate 34,107 of NZ_JBTHHJ010000010.1, read as the reverse complement.
AATATTAACTATATATATTGTTTTTTCTCATCATGGGATTTTAGATATTTGTTTCTTTTTTTCTAAAATTAATGCTACAACAGCTGTTAAAGTATCTTCAATTAACAGTGCTAAACTATTTACTTTTATAACAGCTGTAAAGAACGGGTTATCATTATCTTTTGTTTTGCTTAAAAGGGTTGGTACTAATCATAAAACAAGCATTGCTATAAATGTAATAACTGCTGTTAAAATGATTGCATTACGGTATTCACCGTGTTTATTATGATCTGCATATTTTGGATTAATATGATTATCTAATGCAAGCGGAATTAACTTTCTTGCTGTAGATACCGTTTGTGTAATTTTATACCCTATATCATTAAATATAAATCCAATAATAAACACAATCGTTCCTGTAATATTCATTACAAGATAATAAATTTGTGAAAATTCATTGTTATTTGAATCAAACTTTATTGCTAAATAAACACTATAAAATGCTAGGTAAACAAATGCTACAATTCCTAGGGAAACAAATAAAATTCTTTTAAAATTTTTAAATTCTGCGTCTTTTGCCATAGAAGCCATATCTTCAATTCCTGCAAAAGCAAAAATAAAAACTAAAATACTTCCAAAAATCATTGTAGATGTTGCTTTTTTTGTTGTTTCATAAACAACTGTATATCCACCTGGTTTTATAACCGAAAGATATACTAAATTTACAAAACCTATCAACAAAAATGCTCATTTTACAGCAGATGTTAAAAATACAACTTTTGTATTAAGTGATAATCCTTTGGTTGATATCAATATCAATGCACCAAAGAAGATAAATGCAATGACCCTTATAATCCATATTATAGTTATATAATTTGAAATAGTTTTAGGTATTACTAATTCAAAAGTTTGCGCTAAAAACAAAGGTGACACAGATGATAAAACAGGTGATTGTAAGAATTGATTTCAACCAATGAAATAACAAAAGTTCTTTACAAAACCTTTTTTAAATTTATATCATTTGTTTTCAACATTTGACTGTTCTTCAAACAAGGTTGAATCAAGGTGTCTTGCATAAGCATATGAACCACCATAATGTTCTTTAAAAGCATTCCCTAAACGAGCAAATACTAATGCAGTTCCTATCATTGTAAGCAAACAAAGAGCGATAACTAAATATCCGTAAAATCCTATATTTAGTATTTCTGAAAAAGTTGTAAGGAAACCTAAACCAACAATAAAGTTGATAGTGAAAAAAGTAAATGATTTTTCACTAAAATGTTTTTTCACTATTGATTAAACTCTAATTGTTTCTTTGGTTTCTTCTTCTCAAAAACTACCTCATATATTTCTTCATAATTAGATACAGGAATATAAGTTAACTTTTCTTTAATTTCCATAGGAACATCAATTAAGTTTTTTACATTTCCTGTAGGTATAAAAACATATTTTAAGTTTTTAGAAGCGGCAGCAAATGATTTTTCTTTTAGGCCACCGATATCTAAAACATTACCTCTAAGAGTTATTTCACCTGTCATACCTATTTCAGATGATACAATTCGTTGTGATAATGCTGATATTAATGCAGTGGTAAATGTCACTCCTGCACTTGGGCCATCTTTTGGTACTGCTCCTTCAGGCACATGAATATGAATTGTTGTTTCATCAAAATTAAAGTCTGTAATACCATATCTAGCAGCATTTGCACGCACATATGAAAGTGATATATTAGCAGATTCTTTCATAACATCTTTTAATGAACCTGTTAATTTAATTTCTCCTTTTCCTGGATAAGTATTAACTTCAATTTGCAAGGTTGATCCACCAACTGATGTATATGCTAAACCATTAACTACACCAGGGGTTTTGTATCCATCATTTTCATTATCTTTAAATTTTTCGGGTCCTAAAAGTTCTTTTAAATCATTTATTTTTACCTCGAATTGTTTATTTTTTAGTTTTGGTAATTCGAGTTTTTTAAGCACGAATTTGCGTGCTAATTTATCTAAGACACGTTTTAATCCACGAACTCCGGCTTCTTTGGTATAGTTTTGAATAATGTATTTCATTGTGTCTTCAGAAATCTGCATAAAGTTGCTACTTGCCCCAACTTGTTCTGTTACTTTTGGCATCAAGTGTTGCTGTGCAATTTTTAATTTTTCAGTTAATGTGTAAGCAGATAATTCGATAACTTCAACTCGGTCTATTAAAGCATGAGGAATGTTTTCGTAATAATTAGCAGTCGCAATAAAAATTGCTTTAGATAAATCGTATTCATGTTCTAAGTAGTGATCTTGAAACTTTGTATTTTGTTCTGGATCTAAAACTTCTAACATCGCAGATGCCGGATCCCCTTTATTTGTTGAAGCCATTTTATCAATTTCATCTAATAAGATAACTGGATTAGAAACAGAACATTGTGAAATAGCTTTAATAATCTTTCCCGGCATTGCTCCTACATAGGTTCTTCTGTGTCCACGGATTTCGCTTTCATCATGTACTCCTCCAAGAGAAATTTTTACAAACTTTCTGGATAATGATTCTGCAATTGCTTTAGAAAGCGATGTTTTTCCTGTCCCAGGTGGCCCAACTAAACAAATAATAGGGACATTATTAAATGTTTTATCATTTTGTTTATTAGAATCCTTAAACAAATTCATATCAATCTCATAATTTTCATCATAAGGTAATTTATTTTCTTTTTTCTTTTTATTTCTTTCTGTATTAATAATAACAGCGATATATTCTAAAACACGTTGCTTAACTTCTTCAAGTCCATAATGATACTTAGAAAGAGTTTTTTTAGCATGATCTAAATCTAATAACTCTTTTTGTGTAAGTCTTCATGGTAGTCTTTTGAGATGATTGACATAAGTTTTTGAAATATTTGCTTCTGGTGATGTAGCCATCATTTCGTTCGCTCTCTTTGTTTCTTCAGCAATAATTTTTTTTACTGATTCAGGGTAACGGAAAGATTTATTTTTATCTTTTAACTCTTTTGCATAATCATCATCATCGCTTGGATCAACATTCATTCCTTCTAATTCATCTTGTATATATTTTAATTTTTCACGAAGTACATATTCTTTATGTTGACTTGCCATTTTATCTGTCATCTTTTGAGTCATTTGTGATTCTATATCAACATTTTGACTCATCATACCTGTTGCGGATGCAATTAATTTCATTAAAGAAATAATGTTAAATTTATAAAATGCAGCAAACTTTTCATTTATTTCGGGTGATAAAAATGATAAAAAAGTAAATAAAAACTTAATTTTTTCTTCTCTTGTTTTTAATTCAAAGTTCGGATAATATGAATTAATAAGTGCAGAAAGGTCATCGGTTGTATATGGTTTTTTTGTTATCGGATTATATTGAAAAATAATATTAACTGATTGTGTTTCTTTTATACCAGGGATTTTTTCAGTATCCCTTATCCCTTTTAAAGCAGAAAGCATTGCATCTAAATCATGATTTTGTGGTAATAAGTCAAATTTATAAACTTCATTTGTTTCATCAGAATTAGGTTCTTCAGGAACAAACTTTACTTCACCCGAACAAACTCTGACTAATTGTTCTTCATATAGTTTATCTCCATCTCCTTCTTTAACAGGTTGATAAGTTTCTAACAAAACATAACCATCTTCATCTGTTTCAGCGAAACCATATTCTTTTATGTTAAAAAAACCTAAAACTTCATATGTCAACATACATTTTTGATCTCGTTCTGAATCTTTTACAGGAGGTTCAAGTGGTTCTGCCTTTAAGAATTTAACAAATACTGCTTTACTTTCTAATTCATGCTCATTATTTGTAAACGAAACAACAAATTTATGTTCTATATTTGTTTTAGGAATAACTAAAGCACCAGATGAATACAAATTAAATGCATCTGTTTCTATTTGATGAATACCTTTTGGAAAAGACATTCAGTTTGTATCAACAACTAATAATGGGTATATGTTTTTATTTTTCATTATTCTCCTTATTTTATGACAAAATTAATTAATTTCTTAGGTATAAATATTTTTTTAATAATTTGTTTTCCTTCTAATCATTTTGTAACTTCTTTTTGTGCTTTTTCTAAAACTTCTGATTCGCTTGAATTTATATCAACCAATATTTCTCCACGGACTTTACCATTTACGGTTATACCATAACTTAATTCGTTCACAATTAATGCTGATTCATCTATACTAAAATCTTTTAAGTTTTTTAAATTAAAATATTTTTCTGAATATTCTCAAGCAAGGTGTGGGGCAAAAGGTTCTAAAATATTCAAAACGACATAATACATCTCTTTTAATAAAGCAACATCTTTAATCGTATCGTACTCATTAAATGTTTCCATTACTCATGCAATAACAGTATTAAATGCATATTCATTTTCTCTTTTGTTAAAGACATCTAAATATTTTTGCATTCCTTGATAAAGTTTTCTTCTTGCATTCTTTTCTTTTGAAGATAACTTTTCTATATTTATTTCATCTAAGGTTGTATTTTCAGGCAATTCATTAATCCTATCACTTAGTCGATTCAAAAACTTAAAACATCCATTTAGTCCTGCATCACTTCAATCTAATTCTTTTGCTGGTGGAGCAGCAAAAAAAACAAACAATCTGGTTGCATCTGCACCATATTTTTCTATCATTTCTTTTGGTTCAACTACATTACCTTTTGATTTCGACATTTTTGCACCATCTTTTAACACCATTCCTTGTGTTAAAAGATTTAAAAAAGGTTCGCGATAATTTATTAAACCAAGGTCAGCAAGTGCTTTAGAAAAAAATCTAGCATATAAAAGGTGTAAAATTGCATGTTCTATACCACCAATATATTCATCTACTTGATTTCAGTAATTTATATTTTCTTTGATAAACAAGTTATTATCCCTGAAAATTTGTGGTGTTGTATATCTCATTCAATATCAACTTGATTCAAAAAATGTATCAAGTGTATCTGTTTCTCGTTTTGCGTCCATACCACAACGATAGCATTTGGTCTTTAGTCATTCATTGTTTGTTAAAATAGGATTTCCTTTTCCGATGAATTCAACTTTTTCAGGTAATAATATAGGTAAATCCGATTCGGGAACTGGTATAGTTCCACACACTTGACAATGAATTAAAGGAATTGGTGTTCCTCAATATCTTTGCCTCGAAATTCCTCAATCTCTAAGATTATATTGAACTACCTTTTTTAGTTCTTTTTCTAAAACAACATAATTTTTAATTTTGTTTTTTACACTTATGCTATTTGCATTCATAAATGATAAATGACTTTCATTCTTACTTGAAGCAAATTGTGCTTCTTTTGCAGAAAAACTTGCGAAATCTGTTATATAAACATCTAAAAAATCATGAGTAACTGGATTAATAACTTGAAATGGTGTTTTTATTGACAATTTCTTACCAAAAATTTTGTTAATCACACAATTATTTATTTCATCAAGTATTTTTTGTTTTTTTTCGTTCAAAAATCCCTGATTTTTTAGTTTTTTCACAAGTGGGTGTTTAAAATTTATAGCCAAAAAGTCTGCATTTACAATATTTTGATAATCTTTTTCAAAAACAACTATTTCAAAATCTTTATTTGCAGATTCTAAGATAATTTTATATACTTCTTCTCTACCAATTCAATTTTTTTGCATTGTCAAAACTTGTTGGGGTCAATGATTTTCTAATATTTTCAAATCATTTAAAAGTTCATCAGCATACTCAGTTATTTTTAAATAATATGTATCCATTTCTTTTTGCACAACATTTTCATTGCAACGTCAACATTTATTATCAACTACTTGTTCATTTGCTAAAACTGTATTATCATTTTCGCATCAATTAAGCAAACTATTCTTTTTATAAATCAAACCTTTATTTCAAAGTTGAATAAATAAAAATTGTTCCCATTTTGTATATGTTGCATCTGCTGTAATACATTCTTGATCTCAAGCAAAAGATAAACCAAGTCTTTTTAACTCAGCATCCATATTTTTAATATTTTCATAAGTTCATTTTTTAGGATGAATATTATTTTTTATTGCTGCATTTTCAGCAGGTAAACCAAACGCATCTCACCCAAATGGATGAAATACATTGAACCCTTGACGACGATAAAAACGTGCCATCGCGTCACTTATAGCATAATTTTTAACATGTCCCATATGGATTTTCCCACTAGGATACGGAAACATACTAACTATGTATTTCTTTTGTAATGTAAAATTATTTGAAGGTTCAAAATTTTTAGAATCAAGTCAATATTTTTGTCATTTTTTTTCTATTTCTTCAAATTTATAAGACATTCTGCTCCTATTTTGTTCCAAAAATTCTATCCCCTGCATCACCTAAACCAGGTTCGATATAACCTTTATTATTCAACCTAGCATCAAGTGCAGATAAATATATATGAAAGTCATCTCCAAAATGACTTAAAACATTATTAACACCCTCTTTAACTCCAACTAGACACACTAACTGTACATTTGTATAACCCTCTTGATAAATCCGTCTAATCGCATCGACTGCTGAATTTCCTGTAGCAAGCATCGGATCAACTACTATAATTAAACTATCTTTTGGAACATTAGGCATCTTAAAAAAGTATTCGTTTGGTTGTAAGGTTTCTTCATCTCGATACATTCCAATGTGTCCTACTCTTGCTTGTGGAATTAAATCAAGTAAACCTTCTGTCATACCTAATCCAGCACGTAAAATGGGTACCAAAACTATTTCATTTGAAAATGTATCACCAACAAAGTCCTGTCCTAAAGCAGTTGTAATTTGTTTAGGTTTTGTTTTATAATTTCGCATAATTTCATAAACCATTAGCGAACCTATTTCATTTAAATTACTTCTAAATTCTTTGTGTGATGTATTTTTATCACGTAATTTAGTAAGTTTTATTTTAATAAGTGGGTGTTCTAAAATTTTAAGCATCATTTCTCCTAATTTCACATTATATAAATATTTTTATATTATATACTTTTTTATATTTTTCTAATTATTTATAAATGCAGTTGCATTTTTATTATTTATTTTTATCGAAAGAGAACCAAAAAAAGTACTAAATGCGAACTTTATAAGAAATTTCATTATATTTTTAAATAATCTAAAATATAAATATATAAATATAGGTAATTATGAAAAAGAAAACAAAAATAATTATAACTGCTGCTACATTAGCATCTTCTGCTGTTTTAGCAACAGCAGTAGGTTTAGGAGTGGGTTTAACTCATAATAATTTAACATTAGAATCACAAAAGAAATATCAAAATCATTCTGTTATTAAAATAGAACAAACTATTGAATGAAAAGGTTTACCAACACAAACAAACGCTTATAAACCTGATTTAAAAAAGATTATAAAGAGTGTAAAAGAAAAAGATTTCGATAAGTTTTTAACATCTTTTAAAAGTTATTTAACTGACTGAAAAAATACTTTTTTAAAGGTTTCACAGTTAAAAACATATTTATCAGATGCAAATAGTTCCAAATATTTTACGTTAATCAATTCAAATATAAATGTAGATGAATCAATTAACCAGTTGCTTAATCAATTGAAAAGTGTGAATTCAAAAAACATAGATGAATATAAGGACAAAATTATTAATGAAGATGCTCAAATTAGTTCTACCATTGATAATTATGTAAAATTTAAAGCAAAATATGACACTTTTTTACAAGAAATAAGTAAATTTTCTTCATATTATGATTTATCAAATGATAAATTTTTGCAAATTTTACTAAAACAAGATGGAATTAACGGTTTTAATTCTTTTTTGACTATTTTACAGTCAAATAAATTTGTTTTTGATGAAATTTCCAATATCAAAAATTCTCATGAAAATGTTTCGGAACTCAAGCAATATTTTGAACAATTCAACACTTTAAATATATCAATACAAAGATTTGATGATATTAACAAATTAACTATACAATACCAAAGTATTTTAGAGCAAATAAATGCTGAAATTGATAGTTTAAAAAACAAAAATAAATCAAATACTCAACTAAACAATCTTAAAAATCAAGCAAAAAATCAAATAACTTCATTCAATCTTTTAACAAACGATACTAAATCACAATTTATTAATGCTATTGATAATGTATTAATTTCCAATGAAATTAATACACTTTTAAGTAGAGCAAATAAATTAAACAAAGAAAAAGAAAAATTAAATATACTTTTAGATAAATATAATCAATTAAAAACAGATAATGATATTAACTATATAAACAGCGATAATAAAACTAAATTAGATGAACAAATTTCAAAAAATTCATTTGATGATGCTTCTAATTCAAAATTATTAAAAAACATTGAAAATATAGCCACAGATAACAATTATCTAGAAAAACTAAATACATATATAAGTTTAATTTCTTCTTTTTTAAATAATATAAATGGTAATCAAGTTTACCAAAATGCTTTATCTGAGTTTAACAAAATCAAAGATAATAATAATTTTTCAGATGATTTAAAAAAGCAACTTGATGAATATATATCAACACAAAAAATAGCTGCTGATATTAATCAAAAGACCAATCAATTAAGTTCGTTTATAGATATTTTTAACAAGTTGCACATAACTTATAGCACTCAATCACAGTTAGATAAATCCAATATCAGTCAAGATGATTTAAATCAATTAAATTCACTTTCTGCTGCTGTTTTAAGGTTTTTTACTTCTGATTTAAAACTTAAAACATTCGATCTAAATCATATCTTGAATCTAAGGGAAACACTTATTAATAACTTAGCTCTATGAAAGCAAAAACTCGATTCATTATTAGATAAAAAAGATAATCAAAATAACAATGATTATCAGAAACAAGCACAAAAACAACTTAATGTAAAACTTGATGATCGACTCTCAAAATATGATTTAAATCGTTATTTAACTTCTCTTTCTTTTAATCTTAAAAATACAAAATTATGGTTACAAGAGCCAAAAAGTAATCAATTTAACTATAAATTAACTGATATAAATTTAAAAGATGATAATAAAAATACTTTGATTTTAACATATCATGCATCTGCTAAAAATAATGTCTGAAGAGGTGATGTAACAAGTGAATTAAGCATTAATAATACTGAAAAAGATGTAAATAACATTATTAATGAATCGTCGATTAAAAATCTCGATGAAATCTATAATATTAATTATTTTAATTTAGGTCTTTATAAAAAAAGTGCTATTACATTACAAATTCTTAAAGATAACTTATCTATCAAACAAACATATATTAACAACTACTTTAAATTTAAAATCAAAGAAAATTCAACTACTTTCTTTGATTTAAATAATAAATTAAATTTGAATATAGAACTACTATTTAATAATCATATAATTAAAACATTAAATGTATCAAGTTTAAACTCAATAGATTTTTTACCTGAAGATAATCAAACTTTTGATGCTTCTATTTCCTTAAATAATGCTTTCAAACAAAGCGATTATTATAAACCTGTAAATCTTTATGTTAACCCTATTTATTTAGGTAACACAAAATATTACAACGAAACAGGAAGCAATGGACAATACAAAGAATACCACAATGCTTTTACAAAAGCAGGTTTATTTAGATGATGATTTTGAAAACATAACATTGAACCTTTTTATGAAAAAATAAAGAGTCAATTTAATAATAAAGATTTTTTTGTTGAACCAACAACAAAAAACAACGAGAAAAATTTTCCTTTACTTGATGATGCAGCAGATCATTCAAATAAACTTTCAGCAATGCAAATAAAAAACATTGTTTTAATGTGGTTTAAAGAAAACAATCCTTGAGTTAATTATAATATATCTTCTGATACTACTGTCGATTTAAAAACCACCAATAATCATCTTTTTGAAATCGATCCAGGAGATCCAACTAAATCATCTGCTATATTTAATTTCATTGTTACAAAAGGACAATTAAAAAAAGAAATCTCGCTTCGTTTTACAACACAAAATTTTGATAGAATTGATAATTTAACACAAAAACAGCAAAAAGCACTTGATAAGATTTTTGAAATTTTTAAGGATAAATCTGGTTCAAAACTCTTTAACCTTATAAAAATCAAAAACCTAAATAACACACATAATAATTATTCAATTATCCAAAGGAACCCTGAAGATACATTTAATGATGTCTATATACTTCCTAAAATAGGTGAATATCAGATATATGCTAAATCATCCACTATCGAATCGGCAGGTAAGCATTTTACCAATAATGCTTTAATTACTTTTTCAATTAAAGATGGAAATGGTAATGAAATCAAATTAAATCAAAGTGATTATGATAATTTAACGCTAGATATCAAATATTGAAAACCTATTCAATATCGCGATATTAAACCTAAAAATAATAACAAATTTACTGATGATGACTTTAAACCAACACCTTCACGAAGAGAAAATAACGAAATTGATCAAAAAGATAAAGATACCATTAATAAAATTAATAGTAAAAACTTTGAATATCGCAAAGTCCTTGCTGAATTTACAGGACACAGCGAAGTTAAATACAGTGTTTTAGATCCAACTGATATAGTGAGACAAAATGCACAGATAATGCTTAATTACTTACTTACTTTTAAAAACACTACGGCTGTATCTGTTGAAAAAAACGAAGAATTTAAAGATGAAAGTGATAATTTCAAAAAAGAAAATGTCAACAAAAACGAATACAATCACGATGATATATCTTTATCAACAGATGTTTCAAATAATTTAAATTTGAATGAAATAAATAAAAAATATTTTATTTATTTCTACGATGTTCAAAATCCTGAATACGGAAAGATGATATTTAAATTAGGATTTATAGATAAAACAAACACAAACAAAAGATATCATATTAATCACTCTATCACATTGGTTAATTTAAAAAACGATTATAAAGATAAATTATATCCTGAAGTTATATTAAATAATATTAAAAAATCCGATTTAACTTTATCAAGCAACTTTGTTGCTAAAAATCTTTCTGCAAGCAATTTTAATCAATTTATTACCATAAATCCAAGAGCGCTAACATACAATGATTATACGGTTGCAAAAGATTATATTAAACTTGATAAACTTGTTCATGCGGGCGATAATATCTATATAACCTTAAAATACGAGAAACCAGGAAGAACTATTTTCGGTAGAACATGATATTTATTAGGAAACTCTAATAATGAAGTTAAAGTTGATTTAGATATTTCAAAAGAAAAACCTTTAACAACTGTATACAAGAAAAATTCAATTTTTAGAAGTAGGGAAATTGAATTATATTATAAAGATGCATTATGAACTTTTGACAAGGAAAATAATGCTGCTCATTGAACTTTAAAATCTAAATATCTTGCTAAAACTTTTGAATCCAATAATTCAAACCATCGAAAAATATATTTACATCTTTTTGGAAATGTTTTAGTTCAAAACGCAAAAAGAAAATCAAGAATTTCTGATAGAGATCACCAAAATAAAGGTGGATATGATTTTGAAATAGATTACGATAAATTAAAAACCAAAAAAACCATCACTATAAATTCACATACATCGAATGTTTTTTATGAAAAAGTTTCAAAAGAACTTCCTCATATACCTTTTTCATTGACCACTACATTAAATGACTCAGGTGATATTAATTTTGTTTTCGAGTTAACTGATGCAAAGTATAAATTAGTTGTTGGTAACTTATTAAGATACTTATATGGAATCGGTGATGCGAAATTTTATAACAGTGATAAGTTTGATGAATTTGATCCAAACAAGGCATTTCTGCTTGCATCAAATGCTGCTGCAATACATATTGAATATGAAAACAATGTTGAAGAAAATTTTGGTGTAAAAACAAATATTTTTGATTATACAAAATTAGATTACAACCAAGAAAACGAACCGATAACATTCATAAGTGATCCGAAAGCATACGATTTAAGTTGATATAATCCAAACCAAAATGTTGATTTTAAACTACATGATGGGTATTTGCAAGATAACGAATTCTTACATCGTAGTTGAAAAGAAAATGATGTAAATATAGATTTAGTTAATAATGCAAAATCTAGAACGTTTGGTTATTCTCGCGGAACTGCTACAATGCTAGCAAAAGTAAATGATGATCCAAACAGTGGTTTATTTTACATTATTACTAACAACCATGTTGAAGGTGGTAATAAATTCGATATAGATTCGCTGCAAGGAAACAATTTACCTAATCGTTTTGAAGCAGGTAGATATATGAATATCGCTTTAGATAACTATTCAAACAATGTTGATGCTGGTCAAAACGATGTTTATACACCAAAAAACATTAAAGCCGCTATAGTTTGAACAGGTTTGAAACAACTTGATTTAAATGGACAAAATCCTGCATTTGCTGATATGACAGTTGCTATCGTTGATATTAAACCTGTAATCGAACAAGCCTATAACAGTGGACTATACGTTCGAGCAGCATGGTTTGAAAACTGATATAAATTACCTCCATTAAAACTTAATACCAATGGGCAAAATCTAGAATTCTTCACCTCAGTTCGGGCTCAGTTTGCAATGAATGGTTATCCTTATGCAAAAGAAAATGGATATTTATTAAATCGTGCTATCTTTAGTGATCAAAATGTCGGATTTAACCGACAAGATGGATATACACCTGCATATTTTAATGCCGGTAATTCTGGTACAGGTGTTATGGGTGCTGATAATAATTATATTTCTACTATAAATTCTGGTGCTCCTTTAAGATTTTTACAAAGTTGAACCTATAGCAAAAACTTTTATAATTATTTTGGGATCAACTGAGATGGACAAAATCCATTAATATTAAACAACACTAGATCTCTTGCTTCATATATGATGAAAATAAATGCAATAAATCCAAATATGTACCCACTTCCTTGGTTTTTTAAACCATTTGATAATTAATAAAACCAAGTTTTATAAACTTGGTTTTATTTTTGTAAAGGTGCTAAACTTGCTTGACAAACAGATTCAAAGTCTGCACCTGCATTGGCTAAAACATATGCAGCAAATGTGTTTTCAACAATTGCTCCCTTACTGATAAATACTTTTTTATCCTCTATCATAGGTATCATTGATTCAGCTGATAATACAGCAGAACCTAAATCAGGGAAGATAAATATTTCACTTATATCAGGATTAGATTTGATTACTTCTAAAATTTTAAAAGGATCTGTACCTAATTCTTCATTTATCCCACCTATTGCTTCTATTTTAACATTTTCATTTTTTATAGGTAACATTTTTAACAAGTATTCTTTAATAGTTTGTGCGAGTTTTAAATAATGACTAACAATAATAAACAATTTCATTAAAGCACCTTAATTAGGTTTTTAAGTATTAAATAACTTGAATAAGATCCTGGATCAACAGTTCCAATCGATCTTTCTTTTAAATATGATGCTCTTCCTTTGTTTGCTTGCATTTGTTTAGTTTTATCTGAAAGCGATTTGACAAACTCTGTTAAGTTATCTTTTTCTTTTTGCTGCAAGTTATTTTTATTTTCTAAATAACTTGCAAGTGGTTTTCAGACATCATACATTGTTTTTTCATTTAGTATAACTCGTCCAAGTTTTTCAAGTGAAGCTGCAAAGGTTTTAATTAAGGTTTTAAATTCAACAAAGTCAAACTTCTCACTTCCTCTAAGTGTATTTCCACTTTGTAAAAATGCCATACCATACAAAGGTCCAGAAGCACCTCCAACAACTGACATCAAAGTTCTACCAACTTGATTTAAATAACCACTTAAATCAAGGTTATTAGGTCTAATTTCAGCAACTTTAACAAAACCCCGCACCATATTAAATCCATGATCACCATCACCTATCGCTTGATCTAGCGAAGATAAATAATCTTGATTATCTTGCAAATCTATATTTATCTGATGCATTGCATCAACTAAGTTCTGATATTTTACTTCCAATTTCTTACCTCGGTTGGTGCATCAAGCATTTCTTTTAGTTCAGAATCTAATTTAAGTAGTGAAATAGAAAATCCTTGCATCTCTAAGGAAGTCATAAAATTACCTAAATGACTGCTATAAATATTTATATTCTTTGTTTGTAGATAATTATGAATATCATTAGCAGCAATATATAATTCCATTTCTGGTGTTCCACCAAGTCCATTTACCATTAAAGCTACATCAGAATTGCTATAATCTAAATCATTTAATATTAAATCTAACATTTCTTTAACTATTTCTTTTGATGATTTAATTCTTTCTCTTTTTACTCCAGGTTCTCCATGAATCCCTAATCCAAATTCTATTTCGTCTTCTTTTAAAGAAAACGATTCTTTACCTGTGGTGGGGATAAAAATTGAATTTAGTGAAATTCCAAATGATCTTACATTTTTAACTACTTTTTCTGCGATTCTTTTTACTTCTGATAAATTTAATCCTTTTTCAGCTGCCGCACCTGCTATTTTATGTACAAAAACTGTTCCAGCAATTCCGCGACGACCAATTGTCCAAGTTGAATTTTCAACAGCAACATCATCGTTAACTAAAACACTTTCAATGTTTTTTCCATTTGCTTGTGCAAGTTGTTGAGCTATTTCAAAGTTTAATTTATCACCTGTATAGTTTTTGATAATCAGTAATGTTCCTGCTTGTGAGTCTATTTGGTTGATTGCTGCTTCAACTTGATCAGGTGTAGGTGATGTAAATACTTCACCAGCAACCACTGCTGCAAGCATTCCATGTCCTACATATCCGGCATGTGCTGGTTCGTGTCCTGAACCACCACCAGAAATTAAAGCAACTTTGTTTTTATCAAAGTTTGGATTATAAATAACATTAAATCCAGTAACTCTTTTAACATTTTTGTTAACTTTTACAAAACCCTCTAACATTTCATCAACTATGTTTTGTGGGTTATTTAATATTTTCTTCATAATAACTTTCTAATGAATTAACGCAAACAGTCCAATTATTGCTCCTGCTAATGATGGTGCTATCACAGGTAATCATGAATATTTTCAGTTTGCTCCTATATGTTCACTTTTACGTTTTTTAAGCATTATCGATTCTAAGAATCAATAAATTATTCTTGGTCCAAAATCACGTGCCGGATTAATAGCATATCCTGTTGAAGCACCGATAGAAGCACCGATACCTACAACTAATCAAGTTACAGGTAAAGGACCTAAACTAGCAACATCTTTTGCTGCTGCACCACGATTAAATGCTAAAATAACTCCAACCAACATTAATGTTCCTACTAATTCATAAGAAAAGTTAAAAATTAATGCTTTGTCTTTTTTGTTATCATATGCTGGTCCGGTGCAATGTGAACTTCGTATAGCAGATAATTCTGTTTCTTGAATGTGTTTTCAATTTATAAAATCTAAAACTATTTGCCCTACCATCGCACCTAATAATTGAAACGGTATATATATCAATAAGGTTGCATCCTTATTGCTTATCGCACCATAGATACTTACAGCAGGATTTAAATGTCCGAAACCATCAAGCGATCTTGAGACTAAAACACCTGCCATAACCGCTATCCCTCAACCGAAAATAATTACTGTTCATTTTCCTGGTTGATTTGCAAACATTTTTCTTGCAGACACAGAGTAATTAACACCATTACCTAAAATAATAAGCACCATTGTACCTAAAAATTCTGATAATACCGTTAATCAAAAATGATAATCCATATTTCTCCTATTCTATATCTTTAGTTCAATTTAATGTCTTTTTAACCGCTGTTTGTCAACCTTTAAGCAAGTGATTAATCTTTTCTTGACTAAATGATGGTGTAAATACACGGTCAATTTGATTTATTTGTTTAATTTCTTCTAAATCTTTCCAGTAACCTACCGCTAAACCAGCTAAATATGAAGCACCTAAGGCAGTTGTTTCAATATTTTTAGGTCTTTCAACTTTTAAATTTGAAATTGAAGCTTGAAACTGCATCAAGTAGTTAGAATTAGATGCACCTCCATCAACTTTTAAAGCCACAATTGGTTTACCTAAATCTTTTTGCATCGCCGAAATCAAATCATTTGATTGGTAAGCAATAGAATCTAATGTTGCCTTAATAATATGTTCACGTTTGCTTCCACGTTCTAAACCAAAAATCGCTCCACGTGAATATGAATCTCAATATGGTGCTCCTAAACCAGTAAATGATGGAACCACATAAACTCTTTGATCATCGTTTACTAATGAAGCAAAAAAGTCTGATTCTGCTGCGTTATATAACAATCCAACCGAATCACGAAGTCATTGAATCGCTGCACCGGCAACAAAAACCGAACCTTCAAGGGCATAAACAACTTTTTGATCACCTAGTTTTCAAGCAATAGTAGTAAGAAGTTTGTTTTTTGAATCAACTGCCTCATTACCGGTATTTACAAGTGTAAAACATCCTGTACCATAAGTATTTTTAACCATACCAACTTCAGTACATAATTGTCCAAATAATGCTGATTGTTGGTCACCAGCAACGCCTGTAATAGGAACTTGCCCTAATGCTTTATTTGATCAATGGTGTGGACTTACCACCCCAAAGTGTCCTGATGATGATTTCACTTTAGGAAGAATTGATTTTGGTATTTCTAATAAATCTAAAATTTCTTGATCTCAATCAAGTGTATGAATGTTGAATAACAATGTTCTAGAAGCGTTAGATACATCAGTTGCGTGTACTTTTCTGTTTGTTAATTTTCATATTAGTCATGTATCAATTGTTCCTGCAAGCAATTTTCCTTGTGCAAGTTTTTCTTGAGCTTCTTTAATATTTTTTAAGATTCAACGAATTTTTGTTCCTGAAAAATATGGATTAATAATTAATCCTGTTTTAGAACGAAACATTTCTTCTTTACCATCTTTTATTAAAGTGTCACAAAATTCAGCTGTTCTACGATCTTGTCAAACAATTGCATTATATACAGGTAATCCTGTTTCTTTATCTCATAAAACCACTGTTTCACGTTGGTTTGTAATTCCTAACGCTGCAATATCATGAGATTTAATTTTTGCTGCATGTTTAGCACTTTGCATAGTTGAAAGTTGTGTATTTCATATTTCAAGTGGATCGTGTTCTACTCAACCTGATTTAGGAAAATATTGAGTAAATTCACTTTGAGCACTTGCTTTTATATTCCCATCTTGGTCGACTACTAATGTGCGACATGATGTGGTACCCGAATCAAGTGTAATAATATATTTATCTGTCATATAACCTCTATTATTTCTTTTCGAATTTATAGTTACTTATTTGAGCATAAACCAATGAATCATTAGCATATTCATCAAATTTCTTCTTGTCTTTTAATGTTCATAACATCAAAGGTAAGTTGATTTTTTTATATTTTTCTTTATCTTTATCATATAAAACCCATCAAGGATTTAAGAATTCGCAAATTTCTTTAATCTCTGTAACAGAAATAGAATTAAATTGTGTTTGTGTTCAAAAAAGAAATCCTAAACGGTATTTTGAAGAAATTTTGTGCATATTTCTTAAGGTTTGGAAATTAAATGATGAAAATACTATTTTTTCAAAGTATTTATCACCATATTTTTCGGATAATTTATGTAATTTTTCTTCAATCCCTTTATACTCTTTTTGATCGGTTTTAATTTCCACATTAATTACTTTAAATTTGTCTATATATGCATCTAAAAATTCTTCTAAGGTTAAAATTGTTTGTGGTTGAGTTTTAAATTTAAAGAATTTTGAATGATCATCTTTACGAAGATCTGCTAATGTTGTAAATTCAATTTCTTTCGATGTCAATGATGTTCGATTTGTTGTTTCATCATGGATGATAACAAGTTCTTTATCTTTTGTTAAATGAACATCAAGTTCAACTCCATCAAAATTAAATTGATATGCCATTTCAAATGACAACTTTGTGTTTTCAGGTGCAATACCCGAATAACCTCTGTGTCCTAAAATTAATTGTTTACTAAGCATTTTCTAATGTTCTCCATCTATAATTTGTTTTTCCGTGTTTCTTTAGTTCTTTACTGTTAGCGATATGAACTATAACACCTGCAATTATTCCGATAATCGCTATTGCAAGTGTAATCACAAGAATAATTTGATATCCTGTTTGAGATGTATTTGTCGAATTATTTTCTGTATATCTTTTACCCACTGCAGCTGTTACATTATATAATCAAGCATCTGTTGAAAATCCAATGAATGATAAAATCCCAATCGATGAAGCATAAGAATTCTTTTCAATATGTATTTCACCAACTTGTGTATATCTTAATGTAACCATAGCCCAAGATAAAATCCCTGCTAATAAGTATAAAATACTACTTATCACTATCACAGCAATAGAGGCTGATTTAGGTGCAAATCCCAATAGAATAATAATTCCTAAAACAATAATTCCTATTCCTGTTGTAATTAATAAGAATAATATATAACTTCTGAATTTGTCTGCTCAACGACCTATAAATGTTGATACAATCGTTCTAAGTCCATATGTTCTTAATCCACCCAAAACAGTTACAAGTATTACGGGTGCTGAATATGAATTTTGAATCAATTGTAACAAATAGTAAGCAAAGACACTTTGGAAAGTATACATACCCATTACAAATAATGATAAAGCTCATAATTTTCAGTTTTTTAAGGCTTTATAAACCTCAAAAATGTTCTTTTTAACCTTTGCTCAAGAAAGTTTATCATTATTCTTTTGCATTGGTTTTTCAGGAACTAAAACTAATACAAGCACTGATGTAACCACTAAAAATGATGCTATTAAGAATGCATAAGTTGAAAATGGTATATGTGAACTAACATCCTTTGGTGCTCAGTATGTAGTAATCATAATTCCAATAAAGAACACAAATAATAATCCGATTAAACCGTTTGCTGTTCCTTGTATCCCGTATGCTAAACCTTGATTTTCCTTAGTTGTTTGTTGGGAAACAAGTTTTCATAAGGGTGTTCAGAATACTAATGTTGATGAAACACCTCATAATCCAAATATAATTGAATATTGAATAAACACACTTTCTTTTGAATATGTACTTGAGTTTCAAATCACCCCACCAAACCAAAAAGTTATTATTCCTGTTGAAAATACTGCTATAAACAACAATCATCTTGAACTAAATTTGTTGGCAAGGACCCCCCCGGTAATTGAGTAACTAAGGTAACTCATCCTATTATCGATGTAAGGGAAGCAACTTGATCTTCACGTATATTCAAATATGTGTGTAAATTAGGTATTATATTTTTGATATAATATGGAGCTGCAATTACAAACACATCACAAGCTGCTAAAATAACTAAAGCAATGATTTGTTTGTATGTAAGTCCTTTAAATTTACTAATCATATCTTCCTTTTAAAATCTAACTTTGTATTTAGGATTGAAATGTTCTTTTTTTTCTAATTCCAATCCTGCTTTTTCTACTAATTTTGCTATTTCTTGTGCAATAGCTGGAGCAGAAGCAATAGCTGGTGATTGCATTCCTGCTGCATTTATAAATCTTGCATTTTTCTTTGCTGGTCTTATAACAAAATCATTTGTTTCTATGTCAATTGGACGCGATCCGGCAAGTGTCATAATAGTACGATCTAAACGAAGTGAAGGAATAATTTGTGTTCCTATTTGACCGATATAATCAAATTTTTCTTTTGTCACAACCCGAGTTTGATCTTTTGGAACACCCTCTTCCGCTGTAGGTCCAACCATTACATGCCCATCTAGCATAGGTGCAACGATAACGCCTTTTCCGTGAATTGTAGGAACTTTAAAGCATATAGAATTAACCACACCACCTTCAGAACGTGCAAGAATTCTATACTCACCACGTCTGGTTGTTTGTTTAAAATCACCATAACCTGCTTTTTCGGCTAAAATGTCTGCATAGTGCCCGGCGGCATTAATTACAACAGAAGCAGTTATTACTTCTTTTTTATTTATATGAATTTTAAAATCTGTTTCATCAAACTCGATGTCCTTAACTGCTGCATTATTTCTTAATTCAACACCGTTGTTTTCTGCTGCACCTAAAAACGCATATGTTGCTCGAACAGGATCTATTGCTCATGAACTTGTACACAAAAGAGCTCCACGAACTTCTGGGTTTACATTAGGTTCTTTTTTAAGAACTTCTTCTTTTGTAAGAACTTTCATGAATTCTGCTGGAACTTTATTTATAATTCCACGTTCATAAAGCATATGTACATGTTCCATTTCTTCTTCATTAAAGGCTAAAATTAACGAATCAACTTGTGCTCTAGGAAAATCTAAATATTTAAATATTTTTTCTCTTCATAATTGATTACCTAAAACATTTAATTTTGCTTCTACTTTACCTGGTTCTGGATCAAAACCTCCGTGGATTGCTCCTGAATTACCTCTAGATGTTTCATCAGCAAAAACTGGATTTTTTTCTAAAAGCAAAATTTTTAATTTATATTGTGATAGTTCATATGCTATCGAAGCACCGATAATACCACCACCAATAATAACAACGTCATATTTCATAATATCCTCCTATAATATTAATTATAGAAAAATTATTTATTATCTTTATTAATTAATAATAAAAACTGAATTATTTTGTTTTTAAAAGAAATTATTTCCGTATTTTTGCCATAAATATGAGTTTTTTTAAATAAAAACCAAGATTTTTTTAGATTTTATATTTCTGAATCGATACTTGTTATTTTGTATACATCATTATTTACTCAAACAATATCATTTATATATATTTTTGAACTTCTTCCTTCCGGGGTTTTTCCGTTTATTTTTATGTTATTTTCTTGTAAATATAATTTTGCTTGTCCACCTGAGTCTATTTCTTCTATTTTTTTAAGAAATTGTCCCAGTTTGATAAACTCACCTTTTATTTTTATATTCATATTAATACCTTCTTATAGGAGTAATTAGTTGTATATGATTTTTGTTTTCATCTGAAAGAACAAAAATACGATCATTTGTCTCGTTTATTTTTAAGTATATTTTTCCGTTTGGTAATACAGAAACAGCATCTTTAATAAATTGAAAATCTATATCCATTTCTAAAGGTTTTCCATTATAAGTAATATTTTTTGTTGATGCTTGAGATATACCAAGTTCAGGGACTTCAAAACTTAGTTTTAATTCTTCTTGATTTATAAAAAATGATAATCTACGTACTTTATCAGAGTTATAAAAAACAACCTTATTTATTAATTTTAAAAATTCTTCTTTTTCTATACTTAATGTTTTAGAAAAAACAGGTGTTATAAAATTATTTATATCAAGATAATTTAGTTTTGTTAAATTAGTAAAAATAACTAAGTTATCAGCAGATATACCAATTTTTTCTTCATCAAAAAACACTACAATTTCCTCTGGCATATCTTTGAAAATAAGTTTTTTTAAATTTTTTGCCTCAATAATAACATTTATATTTATTTCTTTGTTTATATTTATTAATAAACTTGATAATCTAAAACTATCTGTAGCTGTCAAACGTAGTTTATTTATATCAGTATTTTTTATATTTATACATTTATATAAAAGAGCAGTTAATCTTTCGTTTGTTCCTTGTGAAGTAGATATTGAAACATTATTAATTGCTTCTTCTAAAATTTTTGATTTTATAGTAAATTGATTTTTCTTTAAATCGAAATTGATAAAAGGATATGAATCAGAATTTAATTGTGTTAATGTATATTTAGTTGTTTTGTCATAAATTTTTATATTTTGTCCATAACTTTCAAATGTTATTCTATTATCCATTTTTTTAATTATGGTTCTTAATATGTTTGAACTAATTAAAAATATTCCTGCTTCATCTACTGATAAATCTTTTTCATCTACATTAATTATAATTCTAGCTGCTAAGTTATTTTTTGCTGAAATCAAAACAAGTTTATCAGCATCTATTTTAAAATAAATACCACGATACGGAACAAAAGCATCATTATTATCGTTATAAGAACATAAAAAATCTATATTATTATCAATAACATTTTTTGATATTGTAAATTTCATAAATTCCCTCTTATTATTTATATAATTTCTTGTGAATAAGTGCTTTAAAAACTAAAAAGCATAAAATAAGCTATAAAAACCTTAAAAATTTAACTTTTTGAACTATTAACAACTTATTTATTTATGTATAAATGTTTATTTTAAACCACGGATTTCCCGAGAAAGTTGTTCGATAGTTTTTTGAATTGATTTGTCATATCCGTCATTGTTAATTTTTTTAATAGCATTTAATATGGTTGTGTGATCTTTGTTGAATATCTTTCCTATTTCTGTGGATGAAAGAGAAAGAAAACTATTCACTAATATGATAGCTATATGTCTTGCAACAACTATTTCTTTTTTTCTAGATGAACCATATATATCTTTTTCAGATATTCGATAATATTTAGCAACAGCCTTAATAATACTTTCTGAATTAATTTCTACTTGTTGTCTAACAACATCAGCGAAAATTTTTTGAATAACATCATAAACATAATTTGTATTAATAAGTTTGTTTCGAGAAAAAGAAACACGTTTAGCTGCACCCAATAAAGCACGAATTGAACTAAAGTGATTTTTAACTATAAATTGTTTTGAATTTTCATCTAATATATGAAAATCAAAACCTTCTAAATTAAGAACAAAACCCAATAAGTTATACATTTCTTTTTCGTTTGGATTTTTAATTTTAGTAATTAAACCAGATTCCAATCTTGTTATAAGTCTGTCATCAAATTTATTTTCTAAGTCGTGTATATTAAGTTCAGCAGCAACTACTGTAAGTTTATTGCTTTGGATTCTTCCATCTATAATCTCGTATATGAAATTTTTAGTTTGTTTTTTTTGTCCATCACCAAAAAGTTGAAAATCATCAAAAACAACTAAATCTAATTCTGTAAAAAACTTAATTAAGTTAGAAATCTTTAAAGATTCATTTGACATTAATAAAGAAGAAATTTGTCTTGTGAAAGAGTTTGGAGAAATATAATAACCCTTTTTACTTGCTTTAACAAATTCGTTTCCTATCGCATGTAAAAGGTGGGTTTTTCCTATACCAGAACTACCAAAAATATATAAAGTATTCAAACCAAAAGGATTGTTAATTAAATTTTGACAAATTTCAACAACTTCTTCATTAAAACCATCTTTTAAATAATTATCAAATGTTTGATTTCAAACAAAGTTGTTTGATAATTTTTTCTTTTCTTCTTTTGTGATAACTTTAGAATTGATTTTTCTTTGTTCTTCTTCTGTTTCTTTTTGATATTCTGTTTTGTTTTTTATTGTTAATTTATAAAAAACTTGTGTTCCAAATATTTCCTTTATTGCTTTATCAAAAATTTCTTTATAAAAACCATTTAATCCTAAAAGTGATTGCTCTTGTTCTAGTGGTATATATATAACTAATATGTTTCTACTAAAATCAATGATTTTCATCTTAAAAAAGAAAGACTTTCAAATAACATTGTCTGTTATTTCGTTCCTTAAATAACTTTTAAGTTGTTCAGTCAATGAATCGAGTTTAACATCTTCATAATTGTTTATGTTTTTAACAACTTCATTATTCATAAATTAAATTATAAAGTAAATAATATACACTTACAAGAATAATTAAAAATAATGATAAAATACCAAGCAAATATAAAAGTTATTCACAACTTCTACTGCTAAAATATACATATATTAATACTTATTAACAACATTTTTTTAAATTGTTAATAACTTAATAAAAAATCGAATATATTATGTTGATAAGTCTATTAATAATTAATCTTTAAAACCATTTAAATATAAAATAAAAAAGTATAATTTAATAATATATGAAAGAAAAAAACGATTCAATTTATAAAGAAACAGGGAAGTTTGTAAAAATAATTTCTGGTGGTTTTAGTCAAGGATGAGCTTTTATGATTTTTGAATCAACAGAAAAAAAACAAAAAAAAGCAATTTATGCAAGAAAAAATGTTCCTGAGTTATATAAAAAATATGAAATAACTTATGAAATATCAAATTACAAAGATAATAGACAAGGAATAAAACTTACATCATATATACCTGTTATTGAGTATGTTGATATAGATGTTGAATTAAAACAACATATTGAAAAAATACCTAAAGTAGGAAAAATAACAGCAAAAAAAATATTTGAACAATTTGGAAGGAAGTTTTTTGACTATTTAGAAGATCCAGAAAAGAATAGCAAAATTTTAAAAAGTGTTCTTTCAGATGTTCAAATAGAAAATTCTGTTAAATATTATAAACATAATAGTGATTCAGTAAAAAAAGTGTTAAATGCCGCATCTGTCGATTCAGAAGAATATAGAAAAAATATTGAATTTTTTTATGGTAATGATTTAGTAAATTTATATACTTTTCTAAAAATTAAATATCAAACAGATTTAGAGGATTTTATAAAAAAATATAAATTACTTAATCCGTATAAACTTTACCTTGAAGATTCGTACAATTTATATGACATAGATCGTTTTGCGATTTTGCTTGGTTGAAATCAGTTGTGCGAAGAAAGATTAGATGCTTTTATTCATACAGCATTTATAGATTTAGAAGACAATAATTCGACTTATATAAATTCAAAAGAAATTGTTGATAAAACACTGACTATGATGTCCTTAGAAAAATTACCAGATTACCAAGAAAAGGTAAAAAACAGGTTAAAAGAACTTACAAAATTAAAATATTTAATTAATGATCATTTTATGTATTGTCGTGTCGAAATGCAAAAAAAAGAAGAATTTATAGTTGATAAATTAGTTAAAATAGATAAAAAAGAACCTTTGATACTAAAAAAAGAATCTGAAGATAAATTAAATTATTTATCAAACGAACAAAGAGACGCATACTTTGCTTTTATAAATCATAATGTTTCAATTATTTCGGGAAACCCCGGAACAGGTAAAAGTAGTTTGATAAAACATTTTTATAATACCTTAAAACAAAACGATTATAAAATTGAATCTAATTTTTTTATTTTAGCACCAACAGGTAGAGCGGCTTCAAATTTATCATCTAAAGGACATTTTTATGCAAGAACTATTCATAGTTTTTTAAAAATAAAAGATGATAAAGAAGAAGTTTTAGAAAACGAAGATGCAGAAAAAGCAAAAGTTATAATAATTGATGAGTTTAGTATGGTTAATATAAATTTGTTTTATAAACTACTTAATAATTGTCCAAATTTGGAAAAAATAGTATTGTTAGGCGATAAGGATCAACTTCCTGCAATAGGGCCTGGTTATATATTAAATGATTTAATAAATAGTAAAAAAATAAAAACAACAGTATTAGAAAAATTTTATAGAAGTGATTCGTTAGAAATTAAATCATATGTCGATTTTATAAATTTTCTTGGTAATTATAAAGATATCAGGTATATAAAAAATATAAAAGAATATATTAAAGAGTTATTTAAAAGAAATTATATAAATGAACAACTCTATGAAAAGGTTGTATCAACAGATTATTTACCTTCTGAAACAAATATATTTAATAAGATTCTAACATTTGAAAATAACTGAAATGATTGAATGGGATATTCGATAAAGAAAGAAAAAGTTAATTTTGTTATTTATAAAAACTTCGAAAAAGATATAGTTAATATATATAAAGGAATTCTAAATAAATATGGTATTAATGATTCTATAATATTGTGTCCTATGTATAAAGGCTTATATGGGATAAACAAAATAAATAATTTGATACAAAAACTTTATAATCCAAAAGGAAGAATTATTCATTGAACTAATTTTAATGATAATAAAGTTATTTATAAAATAGGTGATAAAGTAATTCAATTAGTTAATAAGTATGATAAAAATATTTCAAATGGTGATATAGGATATATAACTGATGAAAAGATAATTGATGGTAAGAGTCAAATAACAGTGACTTTTAAACAAGGAAATAAAAATATAAAAATTATTTATAATAAAGAAGAATTTAATGCTGAAATTAATTTAGCTTATGCTATAACAGTTCATAAATTTCAAGGAAGTGAAACAAAAGCAGTAATGTTTATAATAAATAATAATTTTAAACATATGTTAAACAGAAAACTTGTTTATACAGCGGTTTCACGTGCAATAAATGAAATATGAATATTTTCTCCAACTGAATTTTTATATTCACAACTTTTAGTTCCGCAATTTACAAAAGAAAAAGAAATATATACAAATATGCAGATTTTATTGAAGGATTAATATGAAATTAATAGTAGGTTTAGGAAACCCAGGGATTGAATATAAATATACAAGACATAATGCAGGTTTTTTAGTAATAGATGAAATTTGTAATAAATTGAATATATCATTAAATAAAACAAAATTTAATGGTAATTTTGTAAAAATCGATGATTTAATTATTGCAAAACCAAAAACCTTTATGAATTTATCAGGTAGCTTTGTTTCTTCAATGTGTAGTTTTTTTAAAATATCACCAGAGGACGTAATGGTAATTCACGATGAAAAAGATTATGAACTAGGAAGAGCAACTATTAAAATAGGTGGTTCTGGCGGAAGTCATAATGGTGTTAAAAATATAATTGACCAATTAGGGACTCAGGAATTTAAAAGACTTCGTATAGGAATAAAAACCCCTTTTCAAGGAGAATTAAAGGATTTTGTACTAGGAAAATTTACAAAAGAAGAATTTGAAATATTAAAACCTATTTTAAATATTTCAGCACAAGCAGCAATCTCATATGCGTTTAATGATATAAAAACAGTAATGAATAAGTTTAACCAAAAGAACAATGGAATATAAAAAAATTTTGTTAGCCGTTAGTGGCGGACCTGATAGTATGTATATGTTAAATAAGTATAAACATTTAGATGTTGTTGTTGCGTATATTAATTATAATCAAAGGGAAGATAGTTATTTAGATGAGCAAATAGTTACAGATTTTTGTAATAAAAACAAAATTAAATTAGAAAAACTAGTTTTAAATAAAAGTGATTATATCTCAGGGAATTTTCAAGATTGAGCAAGAGAAAAAAGATATTTCTTTTTTAAAGAAATTTATTATAAATATAATCGTAATATACTTTATATTGCACATAATTTAGATGATTATTTAGAAACAGCACAAATGCAATTAGCAAGTAACAGAACATTTTCTTTATTAGGGATAAGAAAAAAAAGTTATTTATTTAATATGAATATATATAGACCATTTCTGTTTCGTTATTTTAAGGAAACTATACTAAAAAAATGTAAAAAATATAATATACCTTTTCATATTGATTATACAAATAATCAGAATAAATATTTAAGAAATATTCAAAGAAATAAAAATAAATTATTGTCCAAATTTCAAAAAATACTAATATTAATTAATATTTATTTAAAAAACAGAAAAATACACAAAAATAATCAAATAACTGAAAAAGAATATAAAATATGATTAGAATCAAATTTTGCTCAGGAAATATTTCGTTTTTTTTTAAACAAACAAGAATTAATATATAAATTTATACATTTAAATTTTGATAATATTGAATTATCATCCAAAAAGATACAAGCGATTGAAAAATTTATACTCTCAAATAACAGAACAAGTGAATTTAAATTAAATGATAAAAACAAACTACGGAAGAAAAAAGGAAAAATAATTGCAAAAGAATAAAGAAAAACAATTTATAATTTAATATAAAGGAGAAAAATGTTTTCAAAAAACAGAAAATCAGTATTTTGAACGATTATAAGTATTATAATAATCGCAATCATTCTTTATTTTCTAATAACAAGTTTTTTAGGTTCTAAAGAAAAAACAATAAGTTTAACTCAATTAGCTCAAAAAGTAGTTGCAGCTGCTTCTGATAAAAACCACTCAACTTATTTTACACAAATGAGAGTTGATAGTTTTTCTAATACAATATCTGCAACTTTTAATCAAAAAGTGGTTGATGGTTCTATTATACAAAGTAATTATGTTATCTATGGAAGTTATAACTTATTTGAATCAATTTTAAAAGATATAAACTCTAATATTAAATTATCAGATGCATTTTTTGGTGACACATCACAAGGGATAGTGGGAGTGCAGGCACCAAAACCAAATGTTGCTTTAAATTTATTTATTAGTTTGATTCCAACATTGTTATTGATTGGAATAATATATTTTGTATATCGAGCTCAAGCAAAAATGATGTCAGGTCAAGGTGGAGCATTTGGAGAAAAAAATCCGGCTCAAATAATCAAATCTGATAAAAAATTTAGTGATATAGCAGGAAACAAAGAACCAATAGAAGAAATTTCTGAAATAGTTGATTATCTAAAAAATCCCAAAAAATATCAAGATTCTGGTGCGAGAATGCCACATGGCATATTATTAGGTGGACCTCCCGGAACCGGAAAAACTTTATTAGCAAAAGCTACGGCAGGTGAGGCAAATGTTCCGTTCTTCTTTGTTTCTGCTTCTAATTTTGTTGAGTTATTTGTTGGTATGGGTGCAAAAAGGGTAAGACAAGTTATAGCAGAAGCAAGAAAAAACGCACCAGCAATTATATTTATAGATGAATTAGATGCAATCGGTAGAACACGTGGATCAGGTATAGGTGGTGGACACGATGAAAGAGAGCAAACATTAAACCAATTACTTGTTGAAATGGATGGGATAAAAGAAAACTCAGGACT
This sequence comes from Mycoplasma sp. 4423, assembly GCF_054353855.1. Classification (NCBI taxonomy): domain Bacteria; kingdom Bacillati; phylum Mycoplasmatota; class Mollicutes; order Mycoplasmatales; family Mycoplasmataceae; genus Mycoplasma; species Mycoplasma sp. 4423. The sequence goes on along the minus strand of NZ_JBTHHJ010000010.1, from coordinate 5,523 downwards.
TTTATTTGTTGCTGCAACAAATAGGACTGATGTTCTAGATCCTGCTTTAACTAGACCTGGTCGTTTTGACCGTGTTATAACAGTTGGATTACCTGATATAAAAGAAAGAGAAGAAATTCTAAAACTTCATGCAAAAGGAAAGAGATTTGCATCAAATGTATTGTTTTCAAACATCGCAAGAAGAACTCCGGGATTTTCGGGTGCTCAATTGGAAAATGTTGTTAATGAGGCAGTCTTATTATCTATAAGAGAAAAATCAGATTTAATAACTTTAGAAATTATAGATGAAGCAATTGATCGTGTTATGGCTGGACCTGCTAAAAAATCAAGAACAATTACTAAAGAAGAACTTACAGCAGTTGCCTATCACGAAGCAGGGCATGCTGTTGTAGGGATAAGAATTCCAGGAGGTAATAAAGTTCAAAAAATTACCATTATCCCACGTGGGCAAGCAGGTGGTTATAATTTAATGATGCCTGAAAATGAAAAATATAATTATACTAAAGAAGAACTTTTAGCATCTATTGCTTCATTTATGGGTGGTAGAGCAGCAGAAGAATTTATTTATGGAAAAGATAATATTTCAACAGGTGCTTCTGATGATATAGATAAAGCGACAAACATTGCTCGTCGTATGGTAACAGAATTTGGAATGAGTGATTTAGGTCCGATAAAATATCATGAAGAAAATGGAAGTCCGTTTTTAGGAAAAACCCTTGCTACAAATTCATCTTTATCTAACCAAGTAAGTCATGAAATTGATTTAGAAATAAGAAAGATTATTTTAGAAGCACAACGTCGCGCATATCAAACAATTTCAGAAAATACAAAATTATTAGAATTAATCAAAACATTATTGCTTCAAAAGGAAACAATTATTGCTGAAGAAATATCTTATATAGCTGAACATCTTGAATTACCACCTGAACATAATAATTCATCAGAAAGTGATTCAAGTGATCAAAGTGTTGATGATTTAATCTTCTCAACAGAGCAAGAAAAAGAACAAGATTAGTTCTTTTTTTGTATTAAATTTAGAACAGGTTTATATTTAATTCGGTGATAATCTTTTAATATACCAAATAATTTCAAGGCTTGCAAATGTTCTTTAGTAGGATATCCTTTGTTTTTATCAAAATGATACTCAGGATGTATTTTATGTAAATTCATCATATATTTATCTCTTGCAACTTTTGCTAGTATGGATGCAGCAGCGACACAGAGAGCTTTATTATCACCTTTAACCAAGTTTATTTGTCTAATATCAAGATCAATTTTTTCATAATCTGTAATCGTTATCTGGGGTGTTTTTTTAAATGATTCAATACATTGTTTCATTCCGAGTTTTGATATTGCTTTTGGATTTGAGTTATTTATATCAAAAACATCATAAAATTTTATTTTATATTCTATAGCAATATCTTTAATAAGATTAGATAGTTGAATTCTTTTGTTTGGTGCAATTTGTTTAGAATCTTTTATATCTTTATTAAGATAATTTTTTGGAAGCATCACACAAGCAACAACTAAAGGTCCGGCGATACAACCTCGACCGACTTCATCGCAACCAGCAATATAATCATATTCACCAAGATGTTCTATTTCAAAGTTTAACATAACAATATTTTATAATTTATTATATAATTACAAAAGGAGAAAAAATGGCATCATATGTAACTGCAAAATGTAACAAATGTGGTCGAACATCTCATTATATTTTTGGTTTTTCTGAAGACTTAAGATTATTCGATTTATTTTTAAGTGAGTATAAAAAAGTACAAAAGGACTTGTTTAAAGAAGAAGAGTTTTATAAATACTTTAATGATTTATTTAATAAAGATATTGTAGAATATCAAAAATTAACTGATCAAGAAAAGAATGATATATTAAAACATAATTATCAAAATATTCTTAATTTCTTTTGAGAAGAAGAAATAAAGATGATAAAGAAAAATATATTAACAGGTTATGAGTTAGAACTATATCCTGTGGTTATTCTATCCAAACCTGCTGAAGAACGTGATATTCTAAATGTTCCGCTGTTAAAAGTGAAATTTTTAGACGGAAGTGAATATAATCGTAGATACAACTCACAACAATCACAATATGTGCAATTTAGCAAGGATCAAAAATTATTAACATGTCCATATGAATTAAAATTAACAGCTGAAAATATTAATGAAGAAGAAAGGTAAGGGTAATATGAACGATATAAATTTAAATGCATCAGGAATCGAAATAGATATAAATATTGAAAGAAAAAAGAAAGCAAAATTATGAGGAATTTCCTTAGCGGTATTAGGTTTTTCTTTTGCTTTTGTTATAACAATTTCGTTAGTGATTCAATATTTTTTAAGAAGAAATAATAACCCCCAAATAGCACTTATAATGTTATGAGTAGGTTTAGCAGCATTGTTTGTTTTATCGCTTGTATCAGGTTTTTTATATAAAATTAAAAGTAAATTTATTTATTTTTATTATTTGTTTCAGTTAGGAACTTGGATACTAATATTTACGGGAATTTTATTTTTCTTTTTACAAGTTTATAAATTAGATACAGTTAGATTTCTAGGAATAAGCTTATTACCAATTTTAATTATTGGAGTTTTTGGATTAATAGGTTATTTTGAAGTAATTAAAATAAAATTCATATATGCTTTCATAGGTGTATTATCAATTGCTTTAATTGTAATGTTTTTTATATCAATATTTGCTTTTGGTATTACTTGATATTATTCAGCTGTTGCTATTGTATTGATTGCAGCGATGACAGCAGCTGATATATATCAAGTACGTAAAGAATTAAATTATGTGGTCTATACAGATTCTAATTTTCAATTTAAATATGCATTAAGTGTTGGTATAAGATTATTTGTTAATGCAGCATCGATATTATTACAATTATTAATGTTAATAATGGGAGCAAGTAAAAAATAAGTGGTTATACTTATTTCCAAAATGCAATCTAAAAAGCTACACAATAACTTAATTTTTATAGTGTAGCTTTTTAGATTGCATTTTGGTTCATCACATTGTGATGTTTTATATTGCTTTTTGTTCAAATGGTTTTGATTTCTCACTTAAATTGTTAGTTTTTATTAATCTTAGTAGATAACATAGTATTTAATATTGCTACAGGGATAATAAATAAACCAAATAAAACCGGAACAAGTAAAGTAAGAACAAATATAGATATAGAATAATAAGTTATATCTTGTTTTTCTTTGTTATTAATTTGGTAACCAAATATTATTGTATTTAAAACAAGCACTGGTATATAAGTTAATATAGATAGAATAACAAAAACCAAAAACACAATATATACATATGGAAAACCGCCAAATATCATTGCTAAGTAAAAGACAAAAACAAGTGTTATAAATAAGATGATAACATAACTTAATATCGTAGATGTTAATGATAAATTATAAGTTTTAGATATTTTTTTCATTTTTCCTTTCTTTATAACTTAATAATACAAAAAAAAAAAAACTGAAGCAAAATATTAAAGAATGACGCTCGGGAGCACCACCCCGACGTCCTACTTTACTGCTTTATTATTAAATATTTTTATATATAATTAAATAAAGATGAAAAAAAACAAAAAAGAAATTGAAATACTCGCTTTAAAATTAACTCATAGTTCTTGCGTGATAGAGAATAATACATTTACATATCAACAAACAAAGGAATTATTATCACAAAAACAAATAAATTTTAATGAATACAGTACTAAAAAACTAAGAGAAGTGTATGAGTTACTAAATTTTAAAGAAGTAATTTTATATATTTTGGATAATTATAATAATTTAAAAATAGATAATGAAACAATAAAACTAATTCATAGTATTATAATGAATAATATTATAGAAAATAAAGGATTATTTAGAAGACATAATGTTGCAATTAGTGGTTCGTATGTTAGACTTTGTGATTATTCGGTTGTAGAATATAAATTACAAAACTTAAATGCTAAATTTGAAAATATAATAAAAACAACAACCGAAAAATTAGAAAATATTTTAGAATATCATTGTAATTTTGAAAAAATACATCCTTTTAGTGATGGAAACGGAAGGACAGGAAGAGCAATATTATTCTTGATGCAACTTCAACATAATTTGGATATTTTATATATAGATCCAGATTATAAACAAGAATATTATCAAGCATTAAGTGAGTATGATATTAGAGGTGATATTAAACCGCTAAAACGACTTGTTTTAAAAACTAAAGGTAATATATGTTTAAAAGACAAGATATTATAGAAGATTTAGTAGTTAAATATATATATTTTTATGAAGTAAAAGATAAAAATAATTATAATTATCGGTTTGTTTCTGAACTTTTAAAGGAAGAAATGATATATACTAAACCCGACTTTAAAATGAATGTTAATTTAATTTTAAAATGGGTGAAGATGTATAAAGAATCAGTAAAACTTTTAAATATAAATAACATTAGAATAATTTATAAAAATCATTTTGATTTATATAAAAAAGTCCAAAATTATAAATTGAGTAATTATAAGAGTTTTATTTTATATAATCAAATATGTTTAAATAACTATAAATCACCATTATACCAACTTAATTTTAATAAGAATTTCTCTAACAAAAAAGAATTTGATTCTTTTTATAAGTATGAGTATTATGACTTTAATTTTTTAACCAAATAAAACAACACAATTTTGTGTTGTTTTATTTGGTCTTTTACTATTCTATATAGACTTTAATTGTTTGTATTATATGTATTTTTTCAAACTTAATATTATTCTAGGATAGTCATTTATATTATAACTAAACCAAATATCTAATATCTTGTGTATAAATATTAAATATAATCAAAACAAAGCAATTTATCAAGAAATACTTTGTTTTGATTATATTAAAGCAAAAATGCATAAATACTAAAATTGAGCAAAATTAATTTCTACTATGCCAAAACTTTTTGAAATGCATCTTTGTTGTTGTCTTTTTGAATGTCTGTTGCTTAATTATATCTTCTAATTCTATTGATGATATAAATAACATTACTGTAATAGCAATATGAATAAACATAGCTGATAAAGAAATCATTGGGATTCAAGCAAAAAATTGTGAAAAAATTATTAATCCAAGGTTAACAAATATCATAACTTTTATATTTCCGATTTCAGAAGCTTCCTGACTAAATGATAATATAAAAATTATTATAATTAAGATGAATATTACTAAATAAATAACTACATTTATTACAGTTATAGAAGCATAAGTGGGAATAACATTAAACATATTTATGAATAATGCATTGTATGTTCTACTATCAATAACTTGTTTGATAGGATATAAAATAGTTGTTAATATTCATAAAGTTATAGTAATAACTGACAAAATAGCAGCAGATAAATTGAGTTTTTGCAAAGCTTTAAGCATTATAATCCTTTCTTTATTTAGAATACAAAAAAAAAAAAAAAAAACAAAGAAATTTAAAGTAGGACAAAAAGATTAACAATTAATTCTGTTAATCTTTTTGTTTTATTAA
>NZ_JBTHHJ010000009.1:0-43315 GCF_054353855.1 Mycoplasma sp. 4423 | reverse complement strand
CAAACTCTCGAAAAAATTGACTGTCATGTTTTATATCTAGTTTTCAAAGAACTTTTTTGAACTTTTTTTAAAAGTCGCTTAGATATTATAGCAGTAAAATAAAAAAGCAAAATTATTTTTTTATTTTTTTTTGATTTTTAATTTGTAATTTATCGAAAGAATAATTATTCTTCTCTTACATATTTTATATTTATTTTATATTATATAAATGAATTTGTGTGAAAAAGTAGTAAAATATTAGCAAACATTAAAAATAATATAAAAGGAGATTCAATGACAAGAAAGTATAAGCTTCTTTCAGTACTTTTTGGTACTTCAAGCTTAACTACACTAATTGCTGCTAGTTGTGGAACTTCGCAGCAAAAGAAAACACCAGGAACAGGCGCAGAAACAGCTCAATATCCAACCGACAAAGCTGCTTCTGATAATACTGTTCGTCTAGCAACTGCACAAGGAAAGGTATACCCTTTAATGATTGCTCTTAAGCAACTTGTGCCTTTATATAATCAAACAACGAAAGATCAAGCAGGATATTTACCTGTTGTTTTAGAGACAGCTGATGAAACTAAAGCAAAAAGTGAATATGAACTTGGAACACAAGCTGAAAATTATATCAGAACTAATGATGCAAAACTTGCTAACTTACTCTTAGGTAACAAAACCACTGCATATCAAATTAATTCATATGGTAAGATTTTAGATGTTTCTGATACTTTACCTAACAATTTGTTTCCAACTAAAATCTTAAAGAATCACAACAACTTAGTTGGTGAAGATACATCAGGTGGAAAAATTTATAACCTTCCTTTTGATGTTTCTGATACTAATGGATTTAGTATTAACATCGACTTATTAAACAAAGCATTAGAACTAATGAAAGCAGCTGGTGCTACAGTTGTAAATGAAGGTAAAGTTTTTGAAAAACTTGCTGCAAACAAAGACAAAGGAAATAACATCCCTGCTGAATCAGTAATTAACTACTTAAAAGCAAAACCTGGATCACTAACAGGATATATAGTTAATCAAAAAACTTTTGAAGGTGTTGAAAGTTTATTTGAATTTGCAAGAAAATTCTATTCAGCAGTCGAAGTTGATACTGCTAAAGTTGCTACAGCAACAACCGAACTTATTCCATTACAAGCTTTTTCAATTGACTACCAACAAGATGAGTTTTACAAACTTATCAATAATGATTTAAATTATAAAAAACTTTGAGAACTTGAACCTACAACAAATAACCAATTTGACTTGTCTAAGATCAAATACAACTTACCAAGTGATCAAGCAATGAAAGACAAATTTGTTGAAGTATTTAACAAATTTGTAGATAACCATTCAATACAAGTTCAAACCAAGGTAGGTGATAAAGATGTGTCTAAACCTATCTTATTTAGAGATGTAAAATTCGAAAATAACTCAAATGAATGAGCATCATGACATATGAGACAATATCAAACCATTTTTGCTATAGTTGCTTCTGTCGGTCTTGAGCAATCAGTTAATTCGCAAACATCTCGCAATTTCTTTGCTGCTAAAAACCCTGATGCTCCAAAGAAATGAACAACTCGTGATGATGTTTTCTTACAACAACAAATTACTAAAAACAAAGCAGATGATACTAATGCTACCTATTTTGAAGGTGGTTCTAGTTTAATCCCTGTTGCTGTTGGTAGTAAAGAAGATGCTGCTACAAAGATGTTTTTAAACTGATTGTATAACGGTAAAACCACATGAAATAATAATGAGGTTAATGTTCGTGATTTAATGTCTGAACTTTCTGCATACATCATTCCATTAAACACAGATTTAACTCGTGGAGTAAGTTTTTACAACAATGTGGAATCAGATTTAGATACACAAATTGCTGCAAATGAAAAAAAACTAAAAACTTTATCAGATGGTGAAGAAAAAACCAACCTACAAAAAGCAACTGAAGCATTAAAATCACAAGCTAACTATACACACTCAGCTGCATTATCATTCACTTCATTAAAAGAATTTAACGATGGTAATGAAGATTTATTTAGCTTACCAAGTAATCCTAAAACAACAAAGATTAATGCATACATCGCTACACAATTGCTTAATTCAACCCTTGATAAAAATGCAACTAAAGCAAACGGAACAGATGTGTTAAACCATGTTTTAGATTTAATCAGTAAAGAAAACTAATAATACGAAATCATGTGTATACATGATTTTAAATTTTAACTTTTAACTAGTATTAATAAAAAGGACACAAATGAAAAAATATACTAAACTCTTTTCTATTATTTCCCTTGCTTCAGTAGCTCTTGCAGCAAGTTGCTCACAAAGTAAAACACAACAAACTGAATATCTAACAAACAATGCTGCAAAAGATAAGAAAATTGTTTTTGCCACTGCACAACCTAATTCTTGACCTTTAATGTATGCATTAGAAAAGATGATTCCTCTGTATAACAAAGAAATGAAAGATCAACCTGGATTTTTACCAATAGAGTTACAAACAAAGGAAATAACAAAAGCAGATGGCGAATTTGGTTTAGCTACACAAACTGAAAATTATATTAAAAGTAACGATTCCAGACTTGCTAACTTGCTTTTAGGTAGCAAAACCACTGCATATATTATCAATAAATATCAAAAACTTCTTGATACATCAAAAGAACTTCCAATTTCTTTATTTCCTAAGAAAATACTTGAAAATCATACTAGTGTTGTTGGAGAAAAACTAGGTAGCAAATTATTCAACTTACCTTTTGATGTCTCAGATACCAACGGATTTATATTAAACATTGACTTAATGAATAAGATGTTAGACTTAATGCGACAAGCAGGAGCAAATATCGACCGAAATGGAAAACTTTTTGATACCTTAAATGAATATAAAGATAAAGGAAATCACATCCCTGATGAATCAGTAATAAATTTCTTAAAAATAAAACCAGATTCATTAAAAGGTTACGCTATAAATTCTAAAACTTTCCAAGGGGTTGAATCGCTTTTTGAACTAGCACACAAGTTTTATGATTCAGTTGAAATAGATAATGATAAGGTTGCTAAATTCAACAAACCTATTATCCCTTTACAAGTCTTTTCAATCGATTACACATTAGATGAATTTTATAAAGTGCTAAATAATAGACTTAAAGGTAAAAAACTTTGACAACTAAACTCCACAAATGGTCAATATGATCAAAGTAAAATTACTTTTAATTTAGCAACAGATAAGAAGATGCAAGCTGATTTTATCGATGTTTTTAACGAATTTGTTAAAAACAAATTAACTATTGTACAAGCATCAAATGACAAAAATGTTAATGATGTTTTATTTAGAGATGTTAAATTTGAAGGAAAAAGCGAATCAAGTTCTTCACATATGCGTCAATATCAGGTAATTTTCAGCATCTTTGCTTCTGTTTCATATGAATACACATTTAATTCAAAGACTATTAGATATTTTAATAAACCAACTGCTGATGTGTTAGCAAAGTGAACCTCAAGCGATGATGTTTATTTACAACAACAAGTTTTAAAAAATAAGGCAGACGATGATTTTGCAACCTATATCGAGGGTGGATCATCATTAGTCCCTATTTCAATTGATAATGGTGGTGATGAAGATAAAGCAACTACTATGTTTATTAATTGACTTTACAATGGAAAAACTACTTGAAATAATAAGGAAATTAATGTCCGTGACTTAATGACACAATTAGCTGCTTATGTTATACCTTTAAATAAGGATTTAGAACGTGGAATCAGTTTTTATGAAAATGCTGAAAAAACCTTAAAGGATGAAATTGATGCTAATGAAGCAAAACTCAAAAATCAACCTAATAAAACCTTAGATGATCAAACTGAAGAACTAAAAACAGAGACACATCACCTTCATTCAGGAGCATTATCGTTCACATCTTTAAAAGAATTTGTCGATACAGATGTAGCAAAATTATTTGATTTACCAGGTAATGAAACTACCTCAAAAATCGACGCTGTAATTAAGGAAGCATTAATAAATTCAACATTAAACAAAAATCCATCTTTTAAAACAGGACAGCAAGTTTTAGATGAAGTTCTACAAATTATTTCAAAAAATCAGTAATAAGATTGCACTATGTGCAATTTTATTTTGCTAATTCTTTTATTTATGATTTTGCATTATAATATAGCAATAATCCATAAGGAGTTATAATGAAAAAGTTACTGAGATTTTTATCACTTGCAGCTTTAGCAACATCAGCAGTTGCTATTAGTTGTTCAAATGTACAAAAACAAAGAGAAAGTAAAATTCTTTTTGCTACATCACAAGGTGATTATTTTCCTTTGATTATGGGATTAAAGGAACTTATTCCTTTGTATAATCAACAAATGAAAGACCAACCTAATTTTCTTCCTGTGCAACTACTAACTAGCAATGACACCAAAACTAATTCAGAATTAAAATTAGCAGCTCAAAATGCAGAATATATCAAAAACGATGATAGCAAGCTAGCAAACATTTTTTTAGGTAACCAAGCAGGTGCATTTTTAATTAATTCATATAATAAACTTTTGGATGTTTCAAGTGTGTTACCGGTTAGTTATTTTCCAAGCAAACTTGTTACAACTCACACTAATTTAGCTGGCGAAAAAATTAATAATACTCGTATTTATAATCTTCCTTTTGATGTTACTGATATAGATGGTTTTTCTATAAATATCGATTTGTTAAATAAAGCATTTGAATTTTTAAAACAAGCTGGAGCAACTATTGATGAAAATTCAAAAATATATCAATATGCTTTGCAGCACAAGGATTTAGGTAACCAAATACCAAGTAATTCATTAATCAACTACTTAAAAATCAAAGACGATACCAATTTAAAAGGTTATATAATTAATGATGCTACATTTAACGGGATAGAATCACTTTTTGATCTTGCTCGTAAGCTTAAAAGTATATTAGAATTTGATAAATCAAAGGTTGAAACAAGCGATCAAATTGATGATTTAGCGATTTTCACAATCGATGAAAGAGATGATGCATTTTTAAAAGTTTTAAATAATAAACTACAGGGCAAGCGAATTTGGCAACTTCAAAAAACTAATGATAAATATGACTTTTCAAAGGTGAAATACAATCTTGAAGATGCTAACATAAAAAAGGCATTTATAGATACATTTAATGAATTTGTCGCTCTAAATCATAATGAGTATTTAAATAATGCAGTTTTTCAAGATATAAAATTTGAAAACCAAATGGATGAATGAGGTTCATGAGCATTGCGTGATTATAAAGCGATTTTTTCTTTTGTAGCTAATGTAGGTTATGAGCAATCTATGGATAGTCCAATTTCCAGATTTTTTTATTTAAGCAAAGATGATAAAGAAAAATATAAAAAATGAGCTCAAAGAGATGATATTTATTTACAGGAACAACTTACCAAAAACAGAGCAAATGATGCTTTTTCCACATACATCGAAGGTGGATCAAATTTAATCCCAATTTCAATTGATAATGGAGGAAAACAAGATAATGCAACTTTATTATTTTTAAAATGACTTTATCAAGGAAATGTAAATTATAATGGTGAATACATTAAGGTTACTGATTTATTAGCACAAAAAACTGGTTATATAATCCCACAAAAAAGTCAAATTGAATCTGCATCAGATTGATATGTTCAAAGACAAACTATTTTAACTAATAAATTAAAGTTACTTAAAAATCAACTTAAAACTAATTCAAATAATTCCGATGAAATCCAAAAACAAATTGATAAATTAAGCACAGAAAGCAATTATTTATATGCAGCTGATACAACTTTCAAAGGATTAAAAAACTTTGAAAACAGTAAAAGCGAAGATATTTTTTGAGTTCCTATCGACCAAACAACATCTGCTATTGTCGAAAAAATTCGCTCTTTACTTCTTGATTCTACATTGAAAAAGAATCCAAAAATAATAACAGGAGAACAAGCATATCAAATCATTTTAAATATGATAAAAAACTCATAGTTATTGTCATATTTATTTTTGTTTTTGTATATTTGGTAAAATTTATTTATGAATGGTATAGCAAGTGTAAAAAATCTTGTTTTTGTAAAACAAAAAAAAGAAATTTTAAATATCCCAGAATTATATATTCCTGAAAATAAAATAATATCGATAGTTGGGCCATCAGGAGCAGGCAAAACTACCTTATTAAATTTGTTATCTAAAATTGAAACACCAAAAAGTGCTGAAATCACTCTTTTTAACAATATGCAGACTGCTCAAATAGGTTATATTTTGCAAGAAAACTTTCTTTATGAGGAAATAAGTGTTTTTCATAATATTTATCTAAGCGCAAAAAACTCATTTGTTTGAAGACATGAAAAAAGGTTAGAATTCTTACAAAATTTTGATGCTAAATATTATTTATCACCTTTTTTACAAAAACTTATTAATAAGTATAAAGAAACAAAAAACGAAAAGAAAGAAAGATGATTATTCTATACAATATGACATTTTTTGTTTTTTAAATATATGTTTAAAAACCAAAATGCATTTAAAGTTTTACAAAAAGAATCAAAACTTAAGCAGTTTTTCAAAAAAGACCTAGATTTTATTGCTGATAAAGTAGAAATAAAGCAAATTTTAAAGCAAAAAGCACAAAATATCTCAGGTGGTCAAAAGCAGCGTGTATTAATTGCTAAAGCGATAATTAAAAAGTCTACTTTGATGCTTATGGATGAACCCTTTTCAGCTCTCGATGTTAAGATTAAAGAAAAAACTATTGAATGAATTTTAAAAATCAAGAAAGAATTTAATTTATCAATTATTTTAGTTACTCACGATCAAAATGATGCTTTAAAACTTAGTGATTATATAATGGTAATGAATAATGGCAGAATAGAACAATTCGATACAAAAGATAAAGTGTTAGAAGAACCTGCATCATACTTTGTAGCGCACTTCTTTTGCTCACCAAGATTAAATCTAATCAAAGAGGATGATATATATAAATATTTTGTAAAACCTAAAGATATTCAAATTTCCTTATCGACTGATTCAGAATGAATTGTTAGACAAAAGGAAAATATTGCTGATCTAACAATATATACAATACAAAATCAAGACAAAGAATATGTAGTTTCAAACACAAATTCAACATTGAATATTTTAGATAAAGTAGATGTAAATATACCAGAAAACAAAATAATGAGTTTTAAACATGAAGAAGTTATCGATCAACAAAACTAAATTATCTAATGTTTCACTTGCTTTATTATATATTCTACCTTTGTTAATCCTTGTAATCATCTTTTATATCTACCCCGTAGTGAATTTATTTCATGAATCATTTATAAATTTTCCATCAAAAACTAAGAAAATTTATTATTCTTATGGTTGAGATAATTATCGTCGTGTTATAGAAGATAACGACTTTCAGACAGGATTGAAAAATTCCACCTTTTTGTTTTTTGTACCTACATTTATCTCTTTATTTTTATCTATAATTGTTTCTTATTTAATCAGTTCTTTAACTTTAAAAAGAACTAGAAACTTTTTTTTAAAGTTAATTTATTCACAATTTTTTATTTCTGGTTATACAGTTGGATTAGCCTTTATCTTACTGTTTGGTGAAGAGAACTTGTTTTTTGGTATATTTAACTCGAAACGGAGTTTTCTTTACGGAAATAACTTATTAAGTATTAAATTTTATATGACGCTGTTTCAACTTTGACGATCAATGCCCTTTAATATCGTTATTTTTGGTTTTATTTTTAGTCGCATTAATGTTAAATATGCTAAATTAATTAAAATAGATAATCTTAGATTCTGAGATCGACTTAAATATTTATATTATGTTGAATTCAGAAAATACTTTATTTTAGTTACATATACAAACTTAATTTTCTCTTTTTTAATGTATCCTGGTGCTATAATACCCGAAGAACGCATTGTTCCAACTGGAGCACATACACTTACTAGTTATATTTTTTCATTAATTAAACCTTTTGCAGGAACATTATCAGTAGATACAAACAAAGCATATGCAGCAAGTTTACTAGTAATTTTATACTTACTGTTTCTGTTTATAATAAGCTGATTAGGTTTATTTGTATTCAAAAAGACTTTTCAACTTATTATAAAGTATAAAGGAGCAAAAGATGTATAAAAAAGCATTTAAAGAAGCATTAATTATTATTTTGATAGTCATTTTAATCATTATCATCTTATTTCCGATTTATATTTTAATTGTTTCTGCTTTAATGCCTACCGATGATGTGGTTAATAAAAGATTTACTATAAGATTGAGAAAGTTTGATTTTTCTAATTTCAATTTCTTTAGTGATATTCGTTTTTGAAAAGCAGTTGGACTTTCTCTAAGTAGTTCCTTGATGCTTTTATTTATTCGTTTGATAACATACACACTATTTGTCATAGGTATTTCAAAACTCGGAAAAAAATCTAAGAAGGTTATCTTACTTATAATACTTATTTTATCTTTTATACCTGAATTTGCTATATACTTATCATTAAATAAGGTGCTTAATGAACTGAACATCACAAACAGTTTAACTCCTTTATCACTTGTTACAAATGGATTTTTCTCTTACTTTTTTATGTATAATCTACTTATCCATTTTGAAAAGAGTAAACAAAAATATTATAAAGCAATGAAAATTGATAATCTCACATTATGACAGAAAATATATTTAATTTATTGAAAAGAAATGAAAGAAACCTATATTCTCTTGATTATTTTTAGTTTTGTTTCTGTATGAAATGATTATTTATGACCAAATTATATACTTAGCGGAACAAATGATGCAACTGTCGGTATCTGATTTAGACAAATTGGACAAGTCCCTGCTGGAGGAAGTTTGCTAAACATTCAATCTGCTGGGGCATTAGTTGTTATTGCTATACCATTAACAGTTTACTTTATTTTTTCTAAGAAAATTGTTCGTTCTGTTTAAAATACTTTTAAGTCTTTATTATAACTTAAAAGTATTTTATTTATAAATATCAATATTTTGAATGTTTAATGTTTCTATTTTATTTTTCTTTTCTTTCATACCATTTTTATATAATGTAATAATAACCCCGTTTATTTGGGTGTTGTTCGAACTTACAACAAATTTTTCTTTTTTACTTCCATCATCATTTATTTTAGCCATTATTTCAGCAGGATTTACACCAATAGCAGAATTAATAGGACCTACCATTCCGGCATCAGTTATATAGACTGTTCCGTTTGGTAAAATATGTGCATCGTTTGTTTGGACATGTGTATGTGTCCCACATATAGCATCAACTTTTCCGTCTACATACAAACCAAAAACATATTTTTCGCTTGTTGTTTCTGCATGAAAATCTATAAAATGAAAATCTGCTTTTTGGAAATTATTTGTTAATTCATCAAAGGATAATAAAAATGAATTAGCATATTGTTCCTGTCAAGGCTTAAACAGTTCGTTAAAACTTACTCCCATAAAAGAAGAAACTCTTAATGTTGAACCATTTATACTAAAAACCTTTGATCCAAATCCCTCATATTCATAATTAACATTAAAAGGTCTCACTATATCTGCTTTATTAATAATTTGCAATATACTTTCATCAGCTCAAACATGATTTCCCATTGTAAAACAATCAATTCCTGCTTTTTTTAAGCGATAATAATCTTCCACCGACAAACCTTTACGTCCTGTTACATTTTCTCCTTGTGCAATGACAAAATCAATATTGTGTTCTTTTTTTATCTTATATAAATATTTTTCAACAGTTATAATACCTGGTAATCCAAAAATATCACCTAAAAACAAGATTCTGATACTCATAATACATATATTATAAATGTTTATAAAAATAAGTAAGGCTAATGCTTACTATATTCTTGAACTTGACTTAGGATTTCATCATATATATCAGAATGTGTTAATAAATAATCACGTAGGTTTTTCTTACCCTGAGCAACATTTTGTCCTTGATATCCATATCAAGCACCCTTTTTATCAAGTATATCTTTTTCAGTCGCCATATCAATTACTTCACCAATTTTATCAATTCCTTTATCGAAGTAAAATTCACTTTGTCCACTACGATATGGTGGTGCAATTTTGTTTTTAACAACTTTAAATTTAATTTCAGCACCTATAACTTCTTTATCTTCAATAATTTGTTGTCCCTTACGAACTTCTACACGAATGCTTGAATAGAATTTCAACGCACGACCACCTGGTGTTGTTTCTGGATTACCAAAAATTACCCCAACTTTTTCGCGGATTTGATTAATAAAAATAATAGTAGTTTTATTTTTATTAAGATTTCCTGTTATTTTTCTTAATGCCTTTGACATTAAGCGGGCTTGAGCACCAATTTGTTGATCTGTCATTTCTCCGTTCAATTCTGCTTCTGGAACTAATGCTGCTACTGAATCGACTATTATTAAATCAATATTACCTGTTTTTGCTAAAATATCAACTATTTCAAGTGCTTGCTCACCACTATCAGGTTGCGATAGGATTAAATTATTAACATCAACACCTATTTTTTGAGCAAATAATGGATCTATTGAATGTTCTGCATCGATAAATGCCGCAACTCCACCTTGTCTTTGAATCTCCGCTACTGCATGTAATGATAAAGTTGTTTTACCACAACTTTCTGGTCCATAAATCTCTATGATACGCCCTTTTGGGTAACCACCACCAAGTAAATTATCTAGTGTTATACTACCACTACTGAATGTTTCTACTGCTAATTCAGGAACATCTCCTAAAAGCATAATAGATTCTTTACCAAACTTCTTCTCGATTTGATTTATCGTTGTAGCTATAATGTCTTTATTGTTTTCCATTTTACCTCCAATATTATAATAAAATATTCAATAATATGGACTAATAAAGAACAAAATATAAACTATTTAACTGTGTTAATTAATGTATATCGCATTTCTCTACCACCATATTCTTCTTCAAAGATAACTTTTGTAGCAGGTGATGGCGAAACATTTGGATCGGCTCATATTCTTGTGCTATTTACATATTTTTTTAAATCAAAATCTTCTAATTTTTGTTTACTTAATAGCAATTTTGGATATGTATAAATATATTCACTTAATTTTTTTCTTGTTATTGTCTTTTTACCACCTTTTTCAGTAGTTTCTATTTCAAAAGAAAGGATATATCCTTGTTTTGTTAACATAAATATTCTTTCTTCATAATGATATGTTGGTTTTTTTATAGAAACTTTTACATCATTTGCAATACTAAATAATTTTTTCTTAGGGAAAAATGATGGTGGGATTTTTGATAAATCATTGCATTTAAGTTCACCCTCATCCTCACATTCATCGTCATCTTCATCAACATCAGAAGCTTTGCTATTTTCTCCCTCCATATCCTCATCTTTTTCATCGGATTCTTGTATTTTTTTAGAGTCTTCTGATTTTTTCAGTTCTTCTTCTTTTTGTTTTTTTTCTTCTTCCTCTAGTTGATTATTATCTTTTTGATTTTCATTTTGTTCATCTTTCTCTTTATCATCATCATCTGTTTTTTGGGTTTTTGGTTCATTGAATGAGTTCTTTAGTTTCTCTAACAAACTTTGATTTTGTGTTTTTTCATCTTTTTTAGGTTCAATATAATTTTCTTCTTTTGGTTTTTCTACAATCTCTTTATTTTCTTGCTTATCATCTACTATTTCTTTCTTTTCTTTAGGTATTTCTCGTTCTAATGGTTCTTCAATTTCATAAAAATTATATCTTTGCACAACAAAATCAATTATCTCATTATTATCTGCTATAAAATAATCTTTATAAATCTTTTGTTTAGTCTCTGCATCATCAACAACATCTGCTTTAACAAATTCATCTGTTGCGATATTTGGTGACTGCATAAATTTAAATTTATCTAAATTAAATAACAAAAACAATCAATTTTCTTCGAACAACACCCTTTTTTCATCTTCTGCTTTTTCTGTTGTAAAATTTCTTTTAGTCTTAAATGTTTTATAGTCAAAAGAACCTTTGTCATAGGAAGAAATGAAATTATTTGAGTATCTTAATCAAGTTTTTAAAGAAGTTAAATACTCTTGTGCATTAATACTCTTTTGCTTTTTAATATACTTTTGAATATCTTCATTATTATCATACAATTTGTGTAAAATTTCTTGGATATAGCCGTTTTTTATAAAGTTATCTCATTTATCATTTTCTGCATTTACAGAATTATTTACTAAGAAACTAACTTCATTTTGCTGTGGCTTAGAACAAGAAATAGCAGCAAGCACTGGCATAATAAATAATCCTAAACTTATAGTTTTTCTAACTCATTTTTTCATTCTTTCAAACTCCAAACATAAATGCAGGTTCACCATATTTTTGTTTTTTCACCATTACATCTTCAAATTCTGGATATGCATTAGGATATTGATGTATAAATAATGTGTGAACAACTGATGAAACTAGCGGAAGTGAAATGGTATTTGCTTTTGAACTACCAAAATATCAATTCATTGCTTTCATAGATAATTTAGGATTTTCAGTATCTAGATTTTCTATTAAAATTCTGAAAACCATCTTTCCTTTACTAATATAATAGATAACACTATTTCGAAATTCTACGCTTTCAATTCCTTGAATCTTATTATCTAAATAATTGTCATAAAATCTAAATGGTGGATATGAAATTTTTGAATCAATTGATTTTTTGTATTCTGAACTTGCTGTTTTCCCATTTTGCAGTCCATCATAGACATATTCGATAAATTCAAAATCGAATTTGTTTATATTTGTGAAAAAATAATATCAATTTTGGGAGAATATTTCATTTTGTTTTATCGCAAAATCTCTAAAATGAACTCTTATATCAGATAATTGTTTTATTTTATTTACGAGTTGTGATTCTTTTTCAATTATTTGTTTACTGTTTATTTTAGGTGTGAATTTTAGTTCCTTTAAATCTGTTTCGATATCATCTATTTCATCTTCTATATTACTTAACTGTTCTTTATATTTTTGTAATAATTTATTATATTCCTGTGACATAGTCAAAAAAGTCTTTTCAATTTCATCTTTACTTTGCTTTTGGTTATTTATAAATTCAAGTTTTTTAACCTCTGAACCTTTAAACAGATCATTTAAAATATCATTAATAATAGCATCTGTTTTCTTTTGTTTAATGTCATAAGGATTTGAACTTATATCTTCTTCGTTTGATATCAAAGCACTTAGTTTTTCGCCTTGTGAATAATTGGTGCAAGAAACAGATATCAAAGGAACTAAAAATAATGAATTTAAAAATATTTTTTTAACTTTCATCACTGTCTCCCAGACTAAAACGAGAAATATAATTATATTTGTGGTTTAGATTGTATTCATAAATGCTTCGATGTAGCATTTCTGAATAATTTTCTCTTTCGAATAATTTTGCAAAATTTTGGTCTGTAAATTTTGCAAAAACTTCTTTTTTTATTTGTGCATCTGTTTTATTTTCATCTTCATCTATTATCTTTTTTTGGTAATTAAATAAACTATCAAGTGATTTTTTATATGCATCTTTTCAACTTTGGATAAATACATCATAAACTTCATTGAATGTCCCTAAAACTCTTGTGGTTAATATTTCAGGTAATATAAAAATATGCTTTTGCGGTTGGTTATTGACTTGTTTTTTATATACAAAAACAGTCATAATTGAGCCATCGGTAAGTTCTATAAATAATATTTTTGTATCTATATATTTATTTAACTCAGATGCTGCTTCTTTGTATTCATCTGGTATCAAATTAATGAATCTTTGTTCATAAATTTTCTTAATTTTGAATTTATTTATTTTATACAAAAGCGAATCAGTATTTTTTACTTCATCATCTTTGTTTTTAATCATTAACTTTTCAAACAACAAATCCTTTATATTTGTTGTTTGATTATTTAAATAATCACGATCATCTTTGAAATTTTCACCATATGGGTTATAAATAAAAGTGAATTTATTAATATTATTTAAATACCAAAACCAATTTTCATTTAACAATTTTGTTAAAACATTTATACCTTTTTTAGCATATTTACCAGTCAATTCACTTCGATCTTTCGAATTTACATAAATAAATAAAGGTGCATATGTTAAAGCAGATGATATATCTGATAAATAACCATTGTTTATTGAATTTTGTTCATTATAAAATTCGTTTTTAACTTGCTCGCTTGTGCTTTCATCAAAATAGTAACTATTAGCAATTGTTAATAAATCATCATTTTGATGAACTTGCTTTACTAAATAATTTCTGTAATCCACTTTACTTTCTTGTTTATTTGTATACGAGTTTATAAATTCGCTTTTGTTAGAGTTTATACTAACAAAAGCAGATACAAGTGATATCGCTGCTACACCCAAAACACTTGCTGATGTTATTAGACTAATTTTTAATCACTTTTTCATAAAAAACCTCTTCTAAATTATTTTCATTTGATCCAGAATACAAAATTTTGCCTTGATGAATCAGTGTAAATGAATCTACATATTTTTTAATTTCACTCAATATATGCGAACTTATAAAAATAGTTGTTCCGTTTTGGTGCAATTCTTTTAGTATTTTGAATAATTGATATCGTGCTGTTGGGTCTAAATTAGCAGCAGGTTCATCTAAAATTAATAATTCTGGATCATTCAGTAATGCTTGAATTAATAGAACTTTTTTCTTTTGACCTGATGAAAAATAAAAAGGTTTTTTGTTTTTTAGATCTAAAATACCGAATTTTTCTAGCATCTGATCGATTTTTTGTAACAATTTTTCTTTTTCAGTTGCTTGTTTTAAATTTAACATCCCTAAATACTTTAAATATTCAAATGTAGTAATTTCTTTAGGGAATATAGTGTTTTCAGGAACATATCCTAATCTTTGTCTACTATCTGGTTTTTTAATGCTTATTCCATTTATTAAAACATCTCCTTGATAATTTATATATGATCCAATAATAGTTTTTATTGTTGTTGTTTTCCCTGCTCCGTTTTCTCCTATAAAAGCATGAAAACTTCCGGTTTTTACATCAAAATTTAAATCAAAAATACCAGTATTCTTCTTTTTTGAATAAAATTTACTTAAATTTCTAACTTCTAGAATATTCATTATTTATAATCCTTACGATAATATAATTTGTTATTTACTAATACCAATGCTGCTGATAAAATAATTCAAATCAAAAAGTAAATATTTTTTTCAACTACCTTTATATTTGTTCGACTTAGCTCATAAACATCTTCAACTGGTGTAAATAAATAATTGTTAGATTTGTTTAAATCATAGCGAATAATTATTTTTGAATTGTTTTTATCACCTGATACTTCTTGTTTTGCTACATAATCAGAATATCCACCTATATTGTAGTCAAAACCATCTATATTAATTGTATATGTATCAGGATCATAATTATTATTAATATAATTATGTAAAATTGCATCAAAAAGTTTTGTGTCTAAATAAGAAAAATATCCATAATAAATCAATGCAACTGCTAAATAAATTTTCTTTTCTGTCAAACTCTTTATTAACTTGTTTTTTAAAGAACTTGGATCCAATACAACACTCTGAGTTTGTAATCTTAATAAATGACTATTTTCACTATTTAATGCATCTGAAAGATATTTAAAATAGATATCCTTGCTTTCAAGTTGCTGTGTATTTTGTGTTTTATTAAGCACTTGTTGATAAAATTTCTGTGCATAATCATCAAATGCCAAATCTGATAAAAGTTCCTTAATATATTTTCACTTTAGTTCACCTACAATATTTTGCGAAGAGTTATAAACAAATTTATCTTCCGGAAATTCAGTCTTAAAAGTATCAGCACCCTCTCTTGCATAAATAATATTGGTATTAATTAAATTATTGAATATAGCTTGATTTTTAAGTGCTGTAGGCACCAAAAATGCATTTTTATTTACTATAACAGCAGGTTGAATAATTTGAGAATCAGGATTTTTAACTTCAGATGTGCTTTTTAACTTATCAGTTACACTATATTGTTTTAGATTAGATTTAGGTAAAAGAATATAATTATAGATATAAGAATCCTTGTTTTTATAAAACAAGTATTTGGATAAATTGCTGTCTTGTTCATCTGAAAATGCATTAAAAATATTAGCATTATTAATATTAAATATATCCAGCATTTGATAAGGTGTAATTAAATATGAATATATTTGTCAATCTCTAGCAGATGCTTTTGAAGTAGCAAAAGCTTTATCAAGAAATTCTTTTTGATTTTTATTGAATTCTGAACTCTCATATCCATTAGGAACTATGTAATATTTATCATATCCATTGTTTAAATAGAATTTTTCTGCATTTACTCTATTTCCTGATAAATGATTCTGATATGGTAAATTTAAATAATATGCATAATTATTTGCTGTTGAAGTGCTTTTGGCAGCAATTATGCTTCCACCTATTGCTAGCGGACTAAAAAGCAAAATAGGTAGTGTTATAGCGACTTTTGTGTTGATTTTGTAAGCAATCAAAGATGTGAATGTTCCAAATAAAATGTATGCTAGAAAGAATGTAGCAAGACTTATAAAGATTAAATATCACATAATTACTAATAGTTTTAAACTTGCCAGAATAAATATATTAGAGAACATAATTATAACAGCTCAATATAGTCCAAAAACTATATTAGAAAATGTTTTTGCTCATATAATGCTTTTTCTAGAAATAGATTTTGATAAAGTAAGTAATTCTATCCCTTCTTCTTCTAAATCTTTATATATATTAATAGTTTTTATTGCTGAAAAGAAAACTGTAATTAATAATTCAACAAAGATTACTATATAAAAGGATAACATTTTTTGTTTTGTATTTATATTTAGTTGACTAAATACTATTGAACTTATTATTGAAATTATAATCCATATAATGGGTACTATAATTGTGTTCTTTTTCTTCAAAATTAATTTATGTATAAAAAATACATAATAGAAAAACTTTTTCATTTGTCTCCTTATATTACTTAATAGTAATATATTAATATTATAGTATAGTAATATAAAAAAGCAAATTATTTTTAATTTTATGTTTTTCTTGCTTTTTTACTTTCACACAAGCATAAAAAACAAGAAAAAAACTACATATAAATTTATGTAGTCTTATTTTTCTTTGTATAAGCAATAATTTTTTGAATTAATTCTTCTTTTTCCATATCAGCATAACCAAAAATATTTAATTTTTCTCCTATTTTATGAAGCTGGCTAAGTGGCAATCTAATAAGCTTTTTATATTCTTCGCTTTCTTGTGGTTTCGGTTCTTGTGGTTGCTGTGTTTGCTGGTTTTGTTGTGGATTTTTATTAGTAAAACCAAAAGGCGAAACAAAAGGATTATTACTTTGGTTTTGATTTACATTTTGCATAAATTCTTTTAATGCTTTAGTTTGTAAGATAATAAGAAATGTTTTTCTTATTCGGCTTACTTCTCTTTGAACCAAAACAAACAATAACACATAAATAAATAAAATAATTATTGATACAATGAATTTAAATAATATAATCTGATTTCCTTGTAAACCCTTGTAATTATTTGGAGTAAATAAGAAAATCGCTAATGTTATTATGTTATATAAACTAATTAATCAATTAAATAACAATGCTCCATTAGATAAATAACCATAATTTTTTTCTTTTGTTGACCTTTGAACTGACATTACAAAAATGATAATAGTTGAAGCAGAAAACACTAACGAAAAAAATGTAGTTGTAATGTCTTGTTTGTATGTATAAGCAGCAGTGCCTTGAATATCTTTTATTTGTTCATTTGATTCAACAGTTTTATTAATTGTTTGATATAAATCTACATAAGAATTATAATTAAGCCCTACAAATATAATTTGTGCTAAATATAAAGCAGTTAATACAGATAAAAGTCCGATAAAACTAAAAACTCAAATATTAAAATAGTTTTTGTATTTATCTCAAAGACTCTGTGTATCAGCAAATTGTTCGTTATAATACTTCTTCATTTTGTCCTTTCTTTGCTTCATATATTTTAATAAATTCATCAAAATCTAAATTAGCTACATCAAATTTTGAGTCTGGTTTGCTATAAAATTCTAGATATTTTTTGGTTATCGGATGCTCAAATTCTAATTTATATGCATGCAGTCTTTGTCCTTTATCATCAACTGATTTACCATACAAAGGATCCCCATAAACAGGATTTCCTATATGTTTTAAATGAACCCTGATTTGGTGAGTTCTGCCTGTTTCTAATTCGCATTTAACTAATGTTTTAGGTAAATAATCAATATAAAAACTCTTAATCATTGTAATATGAGTTATAGCAGGTTTGGAATTTATATTTGTAATAGCCATCTTTTGTCTATCGATGTTCGAACGACCTATTGGTAGGTTTAAAAGTAACTTTTTATCTTCTATTATCCCATCGCATATTGCTAAATATTTACGATTTATTTGATGTTTTGCAAACTTTTCCGATAGCAACTGATGTACTAAATTATTTTTAGCAATTATTAATAAACCACTAGTATCCTTATCAATTCGATGCACTATCCCTGGACGCAATAATCCATTTTCATTAGATAAATTGTTTTTAAAGTGATATAAAAGTCCGTTTACCAGTGTTCCACTGGTATGACCTGGTGATGGATGCACCACAAGTCCACAAGGTTTATTTATTACAGATATATATTCATCATCATATATTATATTTAAATCCATTTTTTCAGGTTGAACATGAATTTCTTTATCTAAAACTTTCTGTATTTCTATGTTTTGCCCAACTGAAACAACAAATTTAGGTTTATTTACTAAAATTCCATCTACTCAAACTACTTTTTGTGCAATCAATTCTTTTATATCATTTCGAGAAATATTAGAATTATTTGCTATATATTTATCAATCCTCTCTGTATATTTGACTGTTAAATGTAACATTTTCAAATTATACCAAATTTAAAAAAGTCACACGAAAATATTGTCTTAATGTATAATTGAATTATGTTAGGATTTTTAGAAAAAAGAATGCAAAAGGCACTTGAAAAAGTGCAAAAAAAAGTTACCTTAAACGAAGAAGATATTTTGGTAATTATGCGAGACATCAAAATGGCACTTTTAGAAGCCGATGTTAACTTGCAAGTAGTCAAAGAATTTATTTCTAAGGTTAAAGAAAAAGCTTTAGAAGAAAAAATTGTTGGTAAACTTAATCCATCGCAACACTTCATCAAAATATTACATAACGAACTTGTTGAAATACTTGGTTCAAAAGTAAAAGAAATTCAAATTAGCAAGCGACCTTATATAATAATGATGTGTGGTTTGCAAGGATCTGGTAAAACAACTGCAACAGCAAAACTTGCTTACTGATTCCGTAAGAAGAAAATGGTGACTAAACCACTAGTTGTAGCCGCCGATATTTATCGTCCTGCTGCTGTTGAACAACTTGTGACATTAGCAAAAGGTATTCAAGTAGATTTTTATGAAGAAGGTATAAATAACAGTGTAGATAATATTGTTTCCACAGCAATGGCAGTAGCAAAAGAAAATCAAAATGATTTAATCATCATCGATACTGCAGGTCGTTTATCAATTGATGAAAAATTAATGGATGAATTAAAAAGATTAAAAAAGATTGCAAATCCAGATGAAATATTCTTTGTAACAGATGCTTTAAGTGGACAAGATGTTATTAATGTTGCAAAAACCTTTAATGAGGCATTAAAGCTTACTGGGACTATAATTACTAAACTTGATTCTGATGCTCGTGGTGGTGCAGCATTAAGTTTAAGATATATCTTAAACCTACCGATTCGTTTTATCGGAACTGGTGAAAAAACATCTAATTTAGACTTGTTCTATCCTGAACGTATGGCTGATAGAATTTTAGGTATGGGTGATGTTATGTCTTTAATTGAAAAAGCTCAAGATGTAATTGATGAAGATAAAGCAACTAAAATGTTTCATAAAATGATTACAGGTGATTTTGGTTTAGATGATCTTCTTGAACAAATTAATCAGGTAAAAAACCTTGGAAAGTTTTCTAAAATATTAAAAATGCTCCCCGGAAACCTTGCATCCAAAGTAGATGAAAGTCAAATAGAAAAAGCAGAAGAAAAGATGTATGTTTACCAAATTTTGATATCTTCTATGACAAAAAGAGAGCGTCAAAATCCAAAACTTTTAAAACAAGTTTCACGGAAAGAACGTGTATTAAAAGGTAGCGGTCGCTCTCCTCAAGAATTTAACAAACTTATTTCTGACTACGAAGCAATGGTAAAACGTATGACAGAAATGGCAAAATCACTTAAAAACGGAGGAGGATCGGGAGGACTAGGCGGAGGTTTTGGTTTCTAAAAAGTAAGTTCAATGAACTTGCTTTTTGTTTTTTTGCAAAAAGCATATAATTTTTCAAATAAGTAGTTATGAAGCAAGGAATGAAAAAATTTACTGGTTGATCACAAGGAACCAGAGCAGTAGAAGGTAAAAAAGAAGGTGAAAACTTTCTAAAGAACATTTTAAATATCCTAAATATACAATCTCTGCAACTAACACCTGGAAATAAATTTCACAGTGTTAAAAGCGAATTAGAACCAAACAACTATATGTCTCCTGATTTTGTTATAAATTGTCCTAATACATTTAAAATTAAATTCAAAAACCGACCACAATATTTATTTTTAGAAAGTAAATTCAAACAAATAAATGGTTCTGACTGAGAGAAATTAGAATCTAATTTTGGATATCATCATCACTTTTATAACAATTTATCAGAATTATTCGATAAAAATATAAGAATTCAAACAATTGTTATATTGGTAGGTTTTTGAAAAATATTACAGAAAAATTATTGAAATTTTATAGATTATTACAAAAGCACATATGGTGAATTTGTCATATTTGATTTTGGTTTCAAAGAAGATATTTATACCTTTGCAAGATTAATGGATATTAAATTAAACAAAGAACAAGAACAAAAAATTGAAGAAGCTTGAATAAAAGTACACAAAATAGATTAATTAAATTTCTTTAAGATTTGATATATTACACCAGCGGGAATATGTGATGTTTCATTTGCTTCCCCTATTTGCTTTGTATTAAAATCACCAATAGTTTTTAATGCATATTTTTGTTTAGTTAATTTTCCTAATGTCATTGAAGTTTTCTTTAGTGATGAGTGTCCTTTATCCCCAATTTTATAACCTATATCAACATATCACCTACGATAATATTTATAGCATCCAAATTCATCAAGAACTTTTTTAACATGTCTAAAATCACCTGACCCATTAAGGTAATTTTTCTTATATTCAACATTTTCAATTCATTTATCATAATATTCTTTGGACACTTCTTCTCATTGAGTTTCATATGTTCTAGGTCTGCGATCTTTTTTTAATTCTATTTTTATATTTGAATAAAAGCAGCCAGATTTATTTTGTGGAAAATCATATGCACCATAACATGCAACATTTTCATAACCATTCAAACCTAAATTCACTCTTAAAAATTGAAATAACAACGAACTATCTGGATTTTCTATATATCAATATTTTGGTTTAAAAGTTTTTATCAAATTCACGGAATTGACTGCGCATTTTTCACCTAATCTCTTTATAAAAAGTTGTTTTGGTCCGTTAAGTCTTTTAGTAAAACCAGATTTAAGGTTTTCAAATTCTTCCAAACTTCTTTCGATAAGTTTGGAATTTTTGTCACCTTTTATTTCTTGTTTTCAAAAACAAGTTCCTCCCCCAACCATTGATAAAACCTTACTAAAAGACTGACACAATGTTGAACTAAGAATAATGTCAGGTTTTTGTATAGTGTTTTCTTTAATTAATTTATTAAAATCACTGATTATTGAATCAGAACTTAAATCGATATCTATATAAGTTTGGAAATTATAGTCAGTTTGACCACGAAAACTTTCTTTATGTGTTTTAACAACATCGAAAGTATAAACTTTGTAATATTGATCTAAATTATATTCTTTTATTGCTCTTGATACAGAATTGCAACCACCACCAAATAAATCTCAAATAATTTTCTTATTAAATGATTGCATTTTTCTCCTTATATTTATTTTATCAAATTCTTTAATTTTGCTTTCGTTAATCTGTGTGCTTCTGAATATTAATTATTTCAATATTTTGTCCTTTTTTAATACTATTTTTATAAAAATCTAATAATAAGATATGATTATTTAATATATATGAAAGGATTTGATGACAAAAATATTATCTAGGAAATTGTTAATAATACTTATCTTACTATTCACTTTCTTTTCAACTACATCTACTTTTTTATTGGTATATTTTACTACTGAACTGATAAGTCTACTACAAGAACAAAACCAACAATTTTATACAGATTTATATGCAGATATATCTTTAATATCTATATTTTTAATAAGTAGTATTATCAATGTTTTTCTTAGAAATAAGTTAGATAATGATATTTCAAAATTAGTAACGAATAATATTGTAGACAAAATCCTTAGTGTGCCAAATATAGAGCTTTCAAGTTCAAAATCACAAGAAAATATCAATTGAATTAAACATAGAATCCCAGAATTTCGAAGTATTGTTTTAAAAACTTCTTTAGATGCAGCAACATCATTCATAGTTAATATTGGAACATTATTTGTATTAATTGTCTTAAGTTATAAACTTGCTCTAATCGGTATAGGTGCACTTATATTACTACTTATTTTCCCTTCCTTTTTGAATCTAATAATTAATAAACATAAGCACACAAATAAACAAAAAGAAGCAAGATTTTTAAACTATCTACAAACTACTTTTAACGGTTTTAGACTTTTTTACTACTTAGGGGATGATAGTCACATCATTAAGTATATAGATGAGATTTTGAAAAAGTGAATTATCAGAATAGATAAAGATCATTCCAAGATTAATATCATTGAAACAATTAACAATGGGTTTACCTTTATTATAGGACTCTTTTTAGTTTTTATTACAGGTTTTTTTATAATAAACCAACATCAACCAGTTGCTATTATTTTTGTACTACCGAGTTTCTTTATCGCTTTTTCATCAAATATTCATAATTTAATTAAATTAAATTCAAAATTAAATGAATATAAAAGTTTTTATAAAAAATTTAATTTTGAATTTAAAGATGTACATCACGATTTTTCTAAAATTACTTTCGGTTCTATAAGTATTAACAACTTAACTTATCAAAATAATAATCACACAATCTTAAATAATATAAATTATGAATTTATCAAAGGTAAATCCTATGCAATAATAGCAAATGATAAAAATACTAGAAACTCATTTATCAACATACTTTTAAAACAAATAAATACATATAATGGACAAATAAGTTTTGATGATAAAAATATAAATAATATAAATACAGCTCAATTTCTTAAAAGTATTAGTTATATAACTTCCCATTATAAGCTTTTTGATGATAGTCTTTATAATAACATTACACTATGAGAAGAAAATCAGGTAACTAAGGTTAAAGTGGTTTTAGATATTGTAGAACTAAAAAACTTAGATATTGATATGCAAATATCAGAGCAATCGCTAAATCGTAGTCAAAAACAGCGAATACACCTTGCTAGAGGACTTTGTGAAGATAATTCTATTATTATCTTAGATGATGCTTTTTCAAATGTTGAAATGAATTATTTAAATAAGATTTTTAGTTATCTTAAAACAAAAAATATTATCATCATCCATTCAACGGGTAGTATCAAAAATCTAAATCACTATGATTTTATTTTAAATCTTGATAATCAAACGGAGGAATATGAAGAAAGTATTTAAGGATATTAAATCAATATTTATATTTTTTACTCTTTTATCTATATTCATATCTTTATTCGCTATTGCTATTACTTTTTTAGAAGGATATGCAATTGATGCTTTATTAAAAAGATTTGAAGTAATTAAAAATCATAAGATATTGAATTTTGTTATTTTATTATCTGTTGTATGCTTAGCTTATTTTATTTCTTTAATCGGTAAATATTACTATCAAAAAATAAACAATAAATTTGTTTTATATATATCCAAATCAATTACCAGCAACCTTTTTTCACAATTTAAAGATGCAAGTATCGAAGTAAAACAAACTTACTGTGTACAAGATATTTTTAAAGAAATAATCGATCAATCAAAAACTATTGATATTCATACTTTTATCCCTTTATCACAATCGATTTCTATTTTATTTACTTATTTAGCTATCATAATATTTTTTGCTATTACAAACTGAATTGCTTTAGTCTTACTCTTGGTAGTTTTAAGTTTTTGCTCGATAATCTATCTTATATTTGCTAAAAAACTTAAAAAAAATTCAAAAGAGAACAATGTCGCTTTTAAGCAACTTATAAATAAATTATCCTACTATATGAAAAGATATCCAGTTCTTTATTTTGCAAATAAAGAACATCTTATCAAGGAATTTATGCAACAAGAAATTTATAAATATTATCAAGCGAACTATAAATATAATTTTATAAATTCTATAAATGATAGTTTTATTAAAATTGTCCTAGAATTTGGTTCTTTCTTAGGTTTGGTGATTCTAGGAACGTTATATTTAAATCAAAATCCTCTTACATCGATTGGTTCAATTTATATATTTAAAAAAGTTATTGAATTATCTAAAAATCAATTACCTTTATTAGCAAATAACATAAAAGTCTTAACAACATATAAACACGAATTTACTGTTTATAACTTTCACCACGGAGATTCTAAGAATTTAAGTTTTTAAATCAATAAAAATCAATTTAATTTTGTAAAATTTAATAATGGAACACATAAAGATAAAAAACTCTTTTTCACGTGAAGTAAAAAAAGAAATAATAAATCTAATTAAAAAAGATAATGAATTTGTTGCTTTTTTAAATGGCTTTATTTTTTCTAATGCGATTATGTCCGAAACCGAATTTGTTTTAAATATAAGAAATGAATATATTTTTGAAAAACTTGTTAAAAAATTTGAAAAAAAAGGTTTGAAATTTACCCCTAAACAAAATAAAATAAAAATTAACAAAAAAGATTTTCAAATAAATTTTGAAAATGAAATGAACCAGCAACCTTCTTTCTTTTTTGCTGGTGTTTTTGTTGGTGGAGGAAGTATTTCAGATAAAAACTCTACTTCATATCACCTAGAATTAAAGACAAATTATTCAGAACATATAAAAACCATAATTGATAAACTTAATAAATACGAATTTGAATTTAACATACTAGAAAGAAATTCAAAATTTATTGCTTATACTAAAAAACTTGATAATTTACTTGATTTTTTATCTGCAATAAGTGCTAAAAAATCTTGATTTTCTTTACAAAACATTAAGATAAATCGCGATATGGAAAATTTTTCAAATCGGCTGAATAATATTGATTTTTCAAATTTAAAGAAAGTTACAGATAGTGCAAAAAAACAATTCGATAACATTTGCTATATATATAATAATAATTTAATGAACCTTTTTGATGAAAATCAACTTATAGCATTTAGAATAAGAATGGAAAATCCATGGATTTCATTAACTGATATAAAAAATACCCTAGAAGAACATCACAATATTTATATATCAAAAAGTGGAATTAGTCATTGATTTAGAAAGTTAGATAA
Source organism: Mycoplasma sp. 4423 (assembly GCF_054353855.1). Lineage (NCBI taxonomy): Bacteria > Bacillati > Mycoplasmatota > Mollicutes > Mycoplasmatales > Mycoplasmataceae > Mycoplasma > Mycoplasma sp. 4423. Next base: position 17,726 of record NZ_JBTHHJ010000009.1, on the reverse strand, counting down.
AGTCGCAAAAGAAAGTCAGAAATAAGAGAAAAATATAATAAATTTTTTATATTTTTGTAATTTAGATATATGCTTTTTCGGAAAATTAAGATATTATAAATTTTAATACTTAATACCAGTTAAAAAAATATATTAATTTCTTTTGTTATCACTACACAAAAATACAAATATGATAAAATATAGAAGCAATAAATTTATTTAATTGCAGAAAGTAGATGAAATCTCACCTGATGGTCATAGCCTTGGGTTTAGCTACAATTAAATGTATCAAACTTCTGATACTTTTAAAGTAGGAGAGCGAATCAAACTTTTTTATAAGGAGACATTATCATACACGACAAAAGAAAAAAACCTACTTCAGAACATTATGTTAACAAAGACATTCCATTTCCAAAAGTTTTCTTAATCGGAAGTGGTGGTGAGAAATTAGGTGTTAAATATACTTCTGAAGCTATTGAATTAGCAAGAAACGAGAAAATGGATTTAGTTTTAATCAGTGTGGAACCTAAACCTATCGCTCGAATTTTAGATTACGGAAAATTTAAATATGATCGTAAAAAGAAACAAAAGGTTATTAAAGAAAAACAAACAACCATTCAAAATCGTGAAATCCGTTTGACTCCTATGATTGGTGAAAACGATTTAACTACCAAAGCAAAAAAAGCTCGCGAGTTTCTTTTTAAAGGTGATCGTATTAAGGTTTCTGTAAAACTTAGAGGACGCGAATTAGGTAGAAAAGACTTAGGTGAAAATATATTATGAAAGTTTTTATCTAAGGTCGAAGATATCTCTGATAAGACAACCGAACCAAAACTTGTAAATGAACGTTTCTTAGACATGAATCTCCAACCAAATAAAACAAAAATCGCTAAATACTTAAAAGAACAGAACCTAAATGCTCAGCATCAAGGTTCTATAGAAGGAGAAACAAATGCCAAAGATGAAAACTAAAAGTGCATTAAAAAAACGTATTAAAGTTACCGGAACAGGTAAGGTTATGAGAGAACAAGCCTTCCGTTCACATTTAGCACAAAACAAAACTACCAAACAAAAACGTCAAGCCCGTAAATCAACTCTTATGCACAGAAGCGACCTTAAAAGATTTAAATCATTGATTTAATCTTTCAGCTTGATATTTTATTAACTAAGAAAGGAAAATAAATATGGCAAGAGTTAAAGGTGGAACAGTTACAAGAGCAAGACGTAAAAAATGAATAAAATTAGCTAAAGGTTACTTTGGACATAAATCAATCGGTTATAAAGTTGCAAAACAAGCAGTTATAAAATCATGAACATATGCATTTAGAGACCGTAAACAAGTAAAGAGAAATTTCCGTAAACTATGAATTGCACGTATTAATGCAGCAACCAGAGCAGAAGGACTTAGTTACTCAAGATTTATTAACGGACTTAAAAAAGCAAATGTTACAATCAACCGTAAGATGCTTTCAGAATTAGCAATCAACGAACCAAAAACTTTTTCTATGCTTGTTAAATTATCTAAGGAAGTTTAGAAAGCACAAAAGAGCAGATGCTCATTTGAGTCAAAATGCAATCTAAAAGCTACACTATAAAAATTAGGTTATTGTGTAGTTTTTTTTGTATAACCACAAATTATTTTTCGATGATAAATTTACAATATTAACTTAACAAAAGCAAAAATAATTTTAAACTTACAAAATCATTAACCCTAAAAACTCATTTAATGTAGGATGTAGGCATGGTATCTCCCAATATCCTACTTTACTGCTTTAAAAACCGTTTTTTTTTTTTTTTTTTTGGTTTTAATTTATAATATATTATATGAAACAATATAAAAAATTAAAACATTTGATTTTAGGTGCATCATCAATTGGTGTTGTTGCTGTTTCAGCAACAACTACTACAGCACAAAATCAAGATACAACTTCTGCAAGACACTATAATATTGCACCAGAAGTTCAATCTATTACTTATTTAAATAAAACATCCTTGATTTCTAGAGATGTTAATTTAGTTTATGAATCTAATATTGATCAAGCAACTAAAAATCGTCTAAAGGCTGCATTAGCATTTAGAAATATTACATCTTCAGAATCAAGAAATATAGTAGAAGGGAAAACTAATATTCTCGTAGGAATACAAGGTGATAGTGACACCTTAGTTGATGATCAAATTAAAAAAATTGATTCATCAAATGATTTTAATGCTTCTAATTTTGCTAAAAACGATTCATATGTAATTAAAACACAAGATAACTATATTGAACTTTTAGCTAAAGATTCTGATGCTGCTTATTTTGGTGCTACTACTTTGTGACATATCTTTCAACAACTTGATGGATATAAAATAGAAGACTTTACCATTAATGACTATGCTGATATTAAAATGCGTGGAATGATGGATTCGTGAAAATTATATTCATATGCTCCAACTCAAAGTAAGCAAGATATTATTAACTTAATGAATTTTGCATCGTTTTATAAACTTAATACCTACATCTGAAACCCAGATCAAAAAATCTTAGGAGAAAATAAATCAAATCGCAATCAAATTGATAGCAAACCTGGTTGAAGTGTGTTATACACAGCAGATGAACTAAAAGATCTCAAAGATATCACCGAAGCATCAAAACAAAGTCACGTTCACTTTGTTTATACATTAGATGCACTAGGTGATTTTAATGCTAAAAATTCTTCACAAACATATACTGATGCTGAATATCAAAAAGATTTAGGATTACTTAAAGAAAAATTATTACAAGTTATCAAAGATGGTGGAGTTCGTCATATCGGAATATTATCACCAGGTGAAGATTCTACAAAAGTATCGCAGTTATTTAATGATTTAGTGACTTGATTAAAACAACTACAAACAACCTATCCAGATTTAAGCACTCAAATTTTATTTGAAGGTAAATATGGTCAAGGTGGTTCTGATTTTACTGATAATAATCACACATCGTTAAATACAGGATATCTACCTTATTATGCTAATTTACCACACGAAGTAATTCCATTTTTAATTAATGATGCATCAAAAAGATATATTGATGCTTTTACAGTTGATAGATATTCATCTGCTTCATATAATATCAAACCTGTGTTTCACAAAACTTTTTCAGTTGATTTAGCAGATAATTCTTGACTACAAAATACCATATTAACTCGTGGAGCAGAAGATTTAATTAAGTTATCTAATAATAACAGTGACAATATCAATCCAGATAAATTTAGTGGATTGGTATTAACTGATGTTAATATCCATCCACAATTTTCTTTGTTTTCATATTATGATTTAGCTAACATCTCTTGAAAAATCTTACCTACACACTCAAATTCACGAAATGAAGCAAAGAAAAAGTTATACTACGATTCGTTTAAAGTGGTTGCATCAAATACACTCCTTGATACTCCAGCATCAATTGCTTTGCGACATGTTGCTAAATATTTATCAGTTGAGTATGCTGGACAAATTAATGTGTTTGGTGATGATCCTTTAAAAGAGGCAGCTACTAATTTTTCAAAATTAGATTTATATACAGGTAATCATTCTACTGAAGCGAATGCATATTTAGAACAATTAGAAAATATTATTTCTGAAATTCAGTTACTACAAGATAACAAGGATAATTCATTATTTTTAGCAAACATCAAAGATAACTACTTATCTGCAGTTAAAGATATGTTTTCAGCATATAAATATTATGTGCTAGCTTATTTAGAAAACCAAAAAGTTGCTCCAGTTTTAGATCGGGTAGTTAATTTATACAACATCGGTCAAACTTATTTACAAAATTTTGCAACTTACAAATATGGTGATCCAAAATATGGGCAAGTGATTATTAAAAACTTAAATGTGGGTGCAGATGTAATGAAAAATCTGCAATCATATCTACAAGATATAGTTTCAAAATATCTTGATAAAGTTCAACCAGTAGGTGATGATGATAGTGATAACCAACCTAGTGTCATTACTTCAATGTCAGATCCATCTAATGCTTCACTTTCAGATATTTTTATCTTAGGAAATCAAAGACAACTAGTTTATAAAAATAATGGTAGGGGGGAAAATAAAATCAAAACAGGGGATTGATTTGGTGTTTCATTTAAAAAACCAATTCATGCTAAAGATTTACAAGTAAAATTTGGTTCTAATAATAATAATGGCAATGAATACTTTAAATCCTTTAAAGTACAATATCAACTTTATGGACAAAGTGATTGAAACGATTTGCAAAAAGATGCAAATACACAAAATCAGCAATCAAGTGGTTCAACTAGTAACGATTACACATTAAATGCTGGAGCATTAACTACCACTACCGATAATAATAAATGAAATATTAGTGTAAATAAAGATAATATATCTGCAATTAGAATTGTAGATACAGAACCTGCAAACACCCAGAGAAATGCTTGGTTTAGAATTTATGAATTTGTTGTAAATACTGATTCTGCACCTAGAATCGGGAAAATTTCAGATAATTTACCAATTTCAGAAGATAATGATAATTATATCAGTGCTGATTCATCGAATAAACAAACTTTTAATTCTGAAAATATAACCAATGTTCAAAAATCAATCTTTGATTTATCTACTAATATAAATAACTTTGCTAATAACAAATACATCCAATTTAAATTAACAAATGAATCAGAAGTTACATCAGTAGTCATTGAACAAGGTAATAGTAAATTAAATTCAGGGGTAGTAGAATATTGAGATTCACATGCATCGAGCACTTCTAATAATGATGCTTCTACAGCAGGTACTTGAAAATTATTTGGTAACATCCATAGTGGTGCATATCAAATTATCCGTGGTCAAGCTCGTGCTCAATTTTTTAGAATTAGATCAACAGATACATCACTAAGAGGAACTTGAAATCTTGTTTCATTACATCTTTTCGGGCCTTCAAATCAGTTTTTATATACTGATAAAGATGATTCAAATAAAACTAATTTATTTACCACGAAGTTAAATAATAATGAATTTAACTTGTTTGTAGCAACCCCTAATTCTACAACTGCATCATCTTCACAAACTCAAATAACACAAATTACTTTAAATGATGACAAATATGTTGGATTAGACTTATTAAGAATGTATGAACTTACTAATATTAAGTTTAACGGAAATGCTACACCAGATAACAAAGTTGTTTTAGAAACATCAAGAAACGGAATTGAATGAACACAATATACAGGAACACTTGATGATACTAATAAGTTTGCTCGTTATATCCGTGTTAAAAGAGCAACAAATCAAACACCTTCTTTTTCAAATTTAGATGTAAGTGTTCAAAAACCTAAATCATTTGGTACATTGCTTGGTTCAAATGTGCAAATTATTAATGGTTGAGGTAATGATACTCGTTATTCAGATTCTGCATTAGACGGGGATTATACTACATCTGATAATTTTAAAGGATGACCAAAAGCAAATGATTATATTTTATATGATTTAGGTAAGCCTACTACACTTCAATCCCTTAAACTTTATGTAGATCCCAACACATCTGATTATCCACGATTCTTTAAGATATATGTTTCAGAAACAAATAGCAACGAAACAAATAGCTGACATGAAATATTTTATTCAGGGAACAAACAAGCTACATCTGATTCATCTACCACTGTAACAGGACCAACCACCTTAGCAGCAGTTAAAGATTTTCAATATCTTTTTGATAACACTCTATCAGATCAGAGATTAAATTATATGGTTAAAGTTGATCCTCAACGCAACAACTTTACCTATTTTGAAGCAGATGATAGCAAGATTGCTGCATTAAATAACAAAAATATTAGATATGTAAAAATTGTATTTACCAAAGATATAAATGACTTATTACAAGGAACATCACATAATAAAAATCGTGGTGTAACAATTAATGAAATTGTAATTAATGATAAATGAGATAATGTACCACATTCTGATGCAAGATTTTCAGGCACTAATTATGAACCTACTTTAAAGATTAATTCACCTAAATACTTTGTAGATGGTGATTATTATACATACTGAACACCTGCTCAAAATAATGGAAATTTAAAATTCTATATCAATCCACAAACATATAATGATAAAGATGTTAATGTCTTTTCTGATGGTAGCGCACAAGATGCAACATTTAATGCAATCTGATATAATACAACTACCAATAAAGAAGAAATTACTAAATTAGGAACCTTAAACCTTGAAGCGCTGAGTTTTTCACTTAAAAACTCAGATAATACTAAAAAACTAGTAGGATTCCAAATTAATTGAACAGATAAAAAACCTTTAATTTATGAAATTTCTCCATCTCCACGAGAAACTCAAGACAGTGGAGATCAAACAAATAAACCAACCTTAGCAACCCTAAAAGAATCTTTAGCAACCGCTCCAACTGGATATAATGATTGAACTCAAGATTCTAAAACTCGTTTTGATAAAATAAAGACATCAATTGATGCGATGGCTGCTGAAAATGTTGCATTAACTGATCGTTCACTTCATCAACTTAAAGTTGCTGTTGATGCCGCTAAAGCAGGAACACCAGCAGTTTTGACAGCGAATGTTGCAACCTTAAATAACATCATCAACACTGCATATTCTAATCAATCATACATTCAAGATGCCAACTATGCTAAATATCAATTCTTATTAGATCAAGTGAAACAAATGGCTGCTAATCCATCAAAATATTCAAATGATGATTTTAATGAATTAAAATCGCAGCTGGATGCAGCTAAACAAGGATTAAAATATTCTACATATAACCAACAAGTAGCTGAATTTAATCTCAAAGAACTTGATAATCTGAATGCAAATCACTATGATCCACAAACTTATGCACAACTACAAGAAACTAAAAAAGCACTTGAAGCAAAAATCAAGGATGGAACTGCTACTATCGATGATTTTGTTAAACTTAATGCTCAAGTTGCTACCAAAGTTGAAGAACTAAAACCAAATGATTTAGGAACTACATATACAAAGCTAGCAGATGCAATTACTAAAGCAAAAACATTTATTGCTGAAAACGCTCTAAAATTCCCACAACAATCACAACAATTACAAAAACAAATCGATCAATGACAAGCAACTTTAAACAACAAAGATGCTAAGTTAGAAGATTTACAAAAAGCTTTAGATCGAATGAATCGTGCTAATGAGGATGCACAAACTCAAAAAGATGAATTAGTTGCTTCATTAGATAATTTATTAACACAGCTTGCTAATACTGATGAAATCTATACCGATGATTCATACCAAGCATATCTTGATGCAATCAATCAAATTAAAACAATCAATCACGATCCATCGATGTTAACTGCATCAGATATCCAAAAATATGTAAAACAAATTCAAGATGCACAAAGTATGTTAGCAATTTCACCAACAAAACTTGAAACTGCTAAAAAACAAGCTATCGAATTAACCGAAGACCTAGATTCAGAAGTTCAACAAGAATTTAAAGATCAACTTGCAAAAGCAAAAGATACTGCTGCATTAGCTAAAATCATTAATGCAATTAATGATAAAGTGCAACAAAGCAAGAAAAATAAAGAAGTTTTATCTAATAGCATCAAACGTTTATTAGATAAACTAACAAACGAAAAACTCAAAGCAGACTTAGAGCAAGAAGTTAAGGAAGCTAAAACCGAAAATGAATTAGCAAACTTTAAATCAAAGGTATTACAACTATTAAGTCCAAAACCAACCTTACCTGCTCAGCCAAGTACACCAGAAAATGGTGATAATGATACTCAAAAACCAGAGCAAGGCGGAAGCACTAATAACCCTTCAAATACCGAAGGTTCAAAACCACAAGAAGGAGGCAATAGTGGATCAACAACCACTCCACCTACTTCTGAAAACAAACCAAAAGACCAAAATCCACAAGATAATAAAAATGCACAAACATCAAAAACTGTTGAAAAATCTACTGGACCAACTGGTGGAGCAATTGCTGGTATTGTAATCGCTGTATTAGCATTTGTTCTCGGTATAGCAACCTTTGGATATACTTGATTTAAAAACAAGAAGAAAAAATCAAATCAATAATTTTTAAAAACATCGCATCTGCGATGCCTAAATGCAATATAAAAAGCTACACTATAAAAATTAAGTTATTGTGTAGCTTTTTAAATTGTGTTTTAGAAGAGCAGATGCTCTTTTTGTTTTGTTTATCGTTTTGATTTATCATACGGGATTCCTGCTGCGGCAGGTCCATATGTATTGCGACTTGTAGCAACTAAGACTATTAAAGTTACAATATAAGGTAAGATTTGGAACAAGTCTTTATAACGACGGAATCCTTCCCCGAATGAGATCGCTCCATAAAATGAAATGGAAAGCAGAATTGAGAAGAATAGCGATACTATAATTGAAATTGATACCTTTCATCTTGAAGTTATCATAATTGCTAATGCGATGAAACCAAAACCAGAAACATCCTTAGTCAGTGAAAACTCGGTGAGTCGACTCGATTGAATAAAGATTGAACCAGCAACACCTGAAATTAACCCTACAATCATTAACCCTTGTCATTTCATGCGATTAACATTAATTCCGGCTACATCTGCTGCCTGTGGATTTTCTCCAATCGCTCTAAATCTAAGTCCTCATTTGGTTTTACGCAATGCAAATCAGGCTAAAAATGTGATTACAACGGTTAAAACAACCTTTAGCGAAAGTATATTCCCATACTTGTTTTCATTGGTATCTAATGCAAGTTCAAAACGGTTTTTAAACTCTACATATTGTCCTGCATATACTTTTGAAGCAAGCAGATACACAATTAAAGCACCAATTCCACCAGCAAGTATATTAATTGCAAATCCTACAACGGTTTGGTCTGCTTTTAACTTTATAACAGCAAACCCGAATAGGAACGAGAGCAACAAAGTTGTAATTGAAGAAAGAAATACTAAAGGGATATTAGTTCAAACATTGTTGGTTTTAATTACTTCAGTAAATATTGTGCTATAAACAGCATATACAGAAGCGCCGAACACCATAAATCCATTAATTGCAATATTAACTATCCCTGCACGTTCGGAGAAAATACCAGAAATTGTTCCTAATAACAAGATACAAAGAAAGAATGCACCATGACTAATAATAATTTCCATTATGCAACCTCCTTTTTGATTTTAAAGGTCTTAAAGTATTTATCTTTTATTTTCTTAATAAATGCTAAAAACAGTTCCTCTTGAAAATGTTTGAAATTATTTTTTAACATTTTTACTTCATTTTTATGTTTTCCAAGTAAGTCTCGATAAATATTTAATCCAGCAACTTCTTTTTGGGCATTATGCTGAAATTTAATTTTCGATAACTCATCATACATCTGCATCAGTTGTTCGTTGCTAAAGTCTTTTGAAGCAATAATCCTTTGGGCTACATTATTTTGGTAGTCTTTTTCGGTTTTAGCAAAAGCTCGTTTGAGTTTTTGACCTTCAAATCATTTGTTTACTAATTTAAAGCGATTCGGAACAAAAACACTAAATTTTTGTTGATAGTATTTTTTAAATTCTTTCCAGTACTCTTTATTCGTAATCAGATAACTTTGTTTAAACAATCACCGAAACGGTTTAAATTTATAAAAGATTAGTGACAGCGAAGCGATGAAGATAATAATTCCATAAATTAGCATAAAGAATTCTTCTCGAATTGCTTCGCTTCCTTGTGGAATAGCTTGAAAGAAAGTTTCTGATGTATATAGCAGTGAGTATAAAAATGCAGATAAAATGACTCCTATTGGGGAATTTAAAGCAATCAAGGCGATAGCAATCGAATCAAATCCGATGACTATTGGGGAATTTGATGCTTCTAAGGAATTACGTTGTAAGACTATGTAATAAAATCCCGCAAATCCTATGAATGCTCCCGACAATCCCATCACCATTACAGTCAGCATTTTTTCATTTATACCTACATATTTTGCATTGGTTTTATTTAAACCAACCATTTTGATTTTATAACCTATTGATGTTTTTGCATAAATATATCAGATTAAAACTGCAAAAAAACCTAATAAAACTAGTCCTGCATAAATAAAGTTATATGTAACTGTTTCACTAATAAATATTTGTGTTGTTCCTTGGATTTGATCAAATCAAGGTTCTAACCCTGTTCCAAATGCACCGTTATCCTTTTTAAATAAATATTGTGCCAAGTATGCAATTATTCAATTAAAAAAGATGGTTGAAATTACTTCATGTACATTTAAATATGCTTTTAAAAGTCCTGATAAAGCACCCATAATAAATGCAACTATAACAAAGATAAATAGCATTATCACAAGGTATGAAACACTTATTTTATTAACGGGTGTTCTTGAAAGAATCAATACAGCAAAAAAGATAATTGCTGGTGTTGTCATCTGGTTTGCAGCACCAATATTGAACAATCCTGACTTAAATCCGATGGAAACACCTATTCCGGCAAAACCGAAGAAAATTAAATAAAGCAATAAATATTTTTGGTTTAATGAATCAAATGCAAAAGTAAATACATATGTTATAAATGTGAAAAGTCCTGTTTGCCGACCATTTTGACCAGATCTCCCTAAAATCATATAGAAGACTGAAGCAATTAGTAAACCAAAAAATATAGCTCATAAGGATGAATAAATTTTTGTTCGAGTGTTCTTCTTTTCTTCAAACATAAAGAATCGTCGGGTTGATTCCATAAATGAAGCAAATTTACTATCTGCATATTTATGCATTTACACCTCCTTCTTTTTTATGTGCCATATATATACCAATTTCGGTTCTGGTTAAATCTTGTGCTTGTTTAACTGCCAATATTTCTCCACTGTTAATTACAGCAATTTTATCAGCAAGAGCAAGGACTTCATCAAGTTCATATGAAATTAATAAGATTGCCTTTCCGTTTTTCTTTTCTAATAAAATTTGTTCATGAATGTTTTTAATAGCTCCAACATCTAAACCGCGGGTAGGTTGCACAATTAAAATAAAATCATGTGGGGTATTCATTTCGCGACCAACAATAAATTTTTGTTGGTTTCCACCAGATAATTGTCTTGCTTGTGACAGACCACCTCTTGTCCCACGCACATCATATTTAGTTGTAATTAGGTTGTTTTCTTTTTTAATCTTCATATCTCTTAAGATACCAAATCTCACATATTCACTATCTCATAAACGTCTTAATATTGTATTATTTTTGATGTTATAATCTAAAACAAGTCCGTGTTTATGTCTGTCACTTGGTATAAATGTAACACCTAAACGTGATATGTTTTTTACTCCATAATCAGTAAGTGAAATATTTTCAGTAGTGTCTTTTTTAATCATAAATTTAGCCTGGTTTTGTTTAAATACAAAAAACATATATATAAGCAAACCGATTAAAAAGATACTACTAAAAACGATTACTAAACTTTGAAATACTAATAAAGTTGAACTTCTAATGATTAATGAGAAAACAAAATCAATCAATGCTATTAACGATAATAATCCTATAAGATGAGCACTTAAAAGTTCGTGTTTTTTGTTTTTAAACTTTCCATAAATTGTTGAATATCAAAATGAATGTAAAACAATTAATCCGAATGCAACAAAGCAAATAATCGATATCATTAATAAAACAATTAATGCCACAGTGTTGTATTTAAATAACAATCCTGCAAAAATTAAGGTGAAAAGAAACATTATTATCATACTTGAAAAAGATCAGGTTGCTAGTTTTTGAAATGGTAGTTTCATTTTATTTAACCCATTTAAACGGAATTTATTTATTACATGTTTAATTTGAATTCCAAGTATTAATTTAAAAAATATTCCTAATAATAATACAAACCCAAAAATGAATATGCCACCTAAAATTCTAAATGTAAATTGCTCTGATACTTGCTTTGGTACTGCTATTAATATAATTCCAACTATTAGCATTAATAAACTTAAAACAAACAATCCGATGTTTTTAAATTTATTTGCCTTTGCTATCTCTTTAACACGTTTTTGTGATAACTGAGTTTGTGCTAGTAAAATATCACCTGAAATCGGTTTTTTCATTCCACTAACAACATATTCTAAATCTAATTGTCCGTTTCCTTCAACTCCAGCAATCGCTAGTATTTCACCAGATTTAACATCTAAAGAAACATTTTTAAGGGGCTTATCTCCTTGGGTTGAAACATTTTGAATGCTTAATACAACAGGATTTTTAGTGGTATCAGAATATTCATTTCTGGTGATCTCAACATCTCCTCCCACCATTCTTGAAGCCATTTCTTCTATTGACACATCTTTAACAGTAAAGTCTCCAGTTACTTTTCCTAAACGCAGCACGGTAGCATTATCAGAAACTTCCTTTATTTCACCTAATTTATGTGAAATAAATAGAATTGTCTTTCCTTGACTACGAAATAGTTTAAATGTTTCTAACAACCCTTGAATTTCTTGGTCTGTTAAAACAGCAGTTGGTTCATCAAAAATTAAAATATCTGAATCACGATAAAGCATCTTCATAATTTCAACTTTTTGTTGAGTAGCAACTGTTTCAGTTCCAGTTACTTTGTTTAAATCAAAGTATAAATTAAATGATTCTTGAATTGCTTTTATTTTCTTTATTGCGGGTTTAAAATCAATGATTCGGGTGTGTTTGTTATTATCTTCACTACCTAAAACGATGTTTTCTAGATTTGTATAAACATCTACTAATTTAAAGTGTTGATGCACCATACCGATTCCAAGACGATTTGCTTCATTTGGTCCATCTATTGAAACTTCTTTATCATTAACTTTAATTATTCCTTTATCGGGTTCATAAAGTCCAAATAAAATAGACATTAAAGTACTTTTTCCGGCACCGTTTTCTCCTATTAAGGCATGAATCGTACCTTTTTTAACTTTAAATGAAATATTTTGATTTGCTTTTATTTCACCAAAGGATTTGCAAATATCAATAAATTCTATTGCATGTTTTTCCATTTTACTCCTTTAATGACATAATGATAGAAAACACATCAATTATGATGTGTTTTGATAAAACTAATTATTTGTTTACTTCTTCAACAAGTGCATTTATTAAATTAGCTAATTGATCATCTGTATATGCTGTTCCATCAGTAGTTGCTTTATTTGAATCGATAAATGCTTTTTGATCTGCTGTTAATGAATTAAATTTGGTTTCTGCTGCTGTTATAGCTTCATTCATTTTTTCTCTTTTTGCTGTATCTTTTAATGAAGATGGAGCTAAACCAACTCAACCTTCAGCGAAGTCACCTTTTACACTGTTTTTATCCCCGAATACAGGTTTTTTAGTGTCACCAAATGCTTTTTCCAAAATTGAATCATAAACAGCCTGAGCCATATTTTTAAGCACTGATGTTAAGAATCTATCAGGTGCAGAAAGTGATTTACCTTGGTCAACATCCACTCCTACAATATATGTGGATTGGTTATTTTGATTAAGTTTATCTAATGTTGCTTTGGTGGCAGGTCCAGCTACTGGGTAAATTAATACTGGGTTAGAAGCTAATGCAGATGTTATAACTGGGTCCATTTGTGGTCCAGGTTGGAACCCTGAATCTAATCTAACTGCTTCATGAGTAACTTTCTTGCTTGGGTTTTCTTTGTTTCATTCTAAAATACCTTTTAGATATCCAGTAATATAATCTGTTACACCATGAAATGCTCCACCACCAAATGATGAAAGTTTTTTATCAGTTTCGTTTTCTGCAACATATTTAGCTAATGCATAACCAGCCATCCATGATGCTTCGTTTACATTAAAGTTAATATTATAAATATCAGGGTAATTAAGTTCAGTTGGATTTAATGCAAAATCCACATTAAATATTTTTACTCCTTTTTGTTTTAATGCAGCATTATTTTGTTGAATAAAGTTTTTAATGTGATCAATATGGGTAAATCCTGAAAGAACTCAAATTTTTGCTCCCGATGATAAAGCAACTCTATATGAATCGTCATATTTACCTTCTCCTGGTTCAACTGATTTTACTTCAAGTTGATTTTTTCCATCTTTTCTTGTTTGATCTAAAATGGTTAATGCCGCTTCTCATTGTGATTGGTTAAATGATTTATCAGTTACATGTCCTGTGTCAGTAATAACATATATTTTAGTTCCTACCATACTATCTGGTAATGTAAATGTGTTATCTTTAGTAATTGTAGCAACACGTTCATTTGGATTAATGTAATTACTTGGATTTGATGTTTGAGTCTTTGTTCCGCATGATGCTGCAATCAATGCAGTTGTAGCAGCAATCGGTGTTCCAAACCCGATTAAAAATTTCTTAAATTTTTTTGTCATATTATTTTAAATCTCCTATTTATATATGTATAAATTTTATAGAATTTTTTAGTTTTTAATTGTATTTAACTATGATATAAACAAATTTCTTGTTTCAAAATTGCAAAATTATGAAAATAAAATCATTTTTATATTAAATAAGTGAATAAACTTATTTATTTATATTTATCAGGATGTTCTTTTTGCATCTTTTTGATAAATTCTTTTTTATCCATTTGTCCATATTTTTGCATTAACTCAATGCATTCTTGGTATTCTGATAATGCTCAATCAACATCTTCAAATCCAGAAATCTCAGTAATATTAGGTCTTTTTCAGTTTTTATATGTTGAAAAGAAGGTTTTTACAGTATCTAAAAAAGGTGCTGGTAAATCTTTTAAGGTTTTAATGTTATCTAAACGATAATCATCAGCATGTACAGCAATTAGTTTTGTATCAGTTTCTCCATCATCAATCATTTTCATCGCTCCAATAATGCGAGCTTTCAACGAAACACCAGGAATAAATGTCTCAGGTGAATATAATAATACATCTAATTCATCTCCATCTCAATCTAGTGCATCTGGAACAAATCCATAATTGCATGGATAAACAAAATCACCACGTAAAATTCGATCAACTTCTAGTTGCTTGGTTTTTCGATTATATTCATATTTTATGGGAGAGTTCTTTTGAATCTCTATTTTTACATTAATTATATTTTTCATATTTATATTATATATAAAACCTTTAAATACTTTATATCCTATTTTATCTTTTTAATATTTACAAAAATGCATTGAAATGTTAATATAAAAGTATAATTTAATCAACTTATTGGAGAATGATGAATCTAAAAAGTGAACAATTAAATATTGATAATTCTGTTTGTATTGATTTGGATCAAATATTAAGTTATGATGAAAAATTTCAACTCCTAAATAATTTGCTAGATAACAAAATAAAGATAGAAAAATGTAATAAAAATGCTAAATTTTTCAAATATTCCAGTTTAAATAACACAGACATTTTTCTTCTTATTGCTAATATAACTTATTTAGGTGGTAATGGACAACATCCTATTTATAAAAAGAGAATTCAACTAAAATCTTGGTATAAAGATGTGATAAATACGAACAAAAATACCTTTATTCTTGGTATATACAAATATAATACAAACATTATGTTCGTTTCCTTTGATACACAAACTTATATAAACAAGAAAATGAATAATTCATCTGCGCATGTATATATAAATGATTTAAGTCAGGGATTAATGTTTGGAATATTTGAAAAATATGATAAAAATAACAATAAAATAACTGTAATCAGAAGTGATAAAATTAATGATTATTTGAACAAGCGAATAAATAATAATCCATCATTAATAAATCAAATAAATTTATTTAATCTTTCTTTAAAATGAAATATACAAATTAAAGGCATTGATGCATATAAACAGATGTTTTGTGCAAACTTTAAAAACACATTTCAAGCAGAATGAAGTGGTTGATATTTAGAATATTTGTTTGAAAAATTCATTAAAGATAATAAGATATATAATATTGTATATACTAATTCAGAAAACATAAATAAAAAAGAATTTTTGGATTTTGATTTATATTTTAAAAATGATGATTTTTATGGTGATTTAAAATCAAGCGATGAAAATAACATACAAATTATTGGAAATGATATAGAACACATCAATGATGCTTTAATAAAACACAATAAATTATGATACCTAATTTATGAACATAGTTCATTAAAAGATAAAGATAGTAACACAAATTATCAAACTACTCGGTTTTGAAACAATTTAAAACAACATAGAAATATCAAACAAATTGATGATTTTATCTCCGAACAACAAGATATTTCTTCATTAAGTTATATCAACAGAATGAAACATTCTATAAAGTTTAAGAAGATGTATATTCTAGAAGTAAATAAGATAAATATCAAATATGTGTTCAACTTATTTAAACAAGGTAAACAACCTGATGGTAGTTTAAGAAAACCTAAATATTCAATCAATAAAAATGCTATAGATAACTTTATTATATATTCATTTGATGTAGAAAGGAAATAAAATGAAATTTGTCGATTTGTTTGCTGGTATCGGTGGTTTTCATCAAGCGATGAAAATTGTTGATAAGGATTCAATTTGTGTTCTTGCATCTGAAATAGATAAAGAATGTGTTGCTGCTTATTATGATAATTACCATCTTGATTCAAATTTAGATGTAGTTAATATAAAAGTGGATTCGATTCCACAACACGATATTTTATTCGCTGGATTTCCTTGTCAGGCTTTCTCAAAAGCAGGTAAACAAGAAGGTTTAAACGATACAAGAGGGACCTTGTTTTTCCAAATCGAAAGAATTTTAAAACATACTAAAACAAAATACATCTTATTAGAAAATGTTCGTAATCTTATTAGTCACGATGGTGGTAGGACATGAAAAATTATTCAAGAAAATCTATATAAATTAGGTTATAGATTAACTAAAAATCCTCTCATACTAAGCCCACACCAATTTGGCATACCGCAAATTCGCGAACGTGTCTATATACTAGGTAAATATGACCCAAAAAACAAAGATGTTCCTTTAAATATCTCATTTCATAATTTAATAAAAAAAGATGCAAATTCTGTTAATGATATTTTGGATAAAAATATTGATAATTCAAAATATCATATTAGTGAATATGATGAAGAAGTACTAAATTTTTGAAATGATTTTTATTTAAATATAAATCAAAAAGTTATTGGTTTTCCTGTTTATATTGAATATTTAAATAACAACAATATCGATCCTTTATTTCCGAAATGAAAACAAGATATTATTAAAAAAAATCAAAAACTATATAATCAAAACAAAACTTTTATCGATAAATGAATATCAAAAGATATTTCACACTTTAGGAAAACTCATCAAAAATTTGAATGACAAGCAGGGGATAAAATCAACAACATCTGAGAAGGAATCATTCAATTTCGTCCTTCTGGTATAAGGGTCAAAAAACCTGATGTATTCCCTGCATTAGTCGCGATGGTTCACATTCCGATAATAGGTAAATACAAAAGAAGACTAACACCAAGAGAATGTGCGAGATTACAAAGTTTTCCAGAAAATTTTAAATTACATCAAAATGATCAAAAAGCCTATAAGCAATTAGGAAATAGCATAAATGTTACAGTGGTTTCAGAACTTATTAAGAAACTTTTAAAGCAGTAAATAAATGTTAAAAACATAAATTATTTTGAAAATGTATAAGACTTACAAAATCACTATTTTAACACCAAATAGCAATTTATGAAAATATATGAAACGAATTACAAAATTTAGCACTCAAATGCTTGAGTTGCTTTGTTTTTTTTTTTTTTTTGTAGAATAAAAAAGTATAAAAGTAAAGTAGGACAAAAAGATTAACAATTAATTCTGTTAATCTTTTTGTTTTATTAA